>JAEZXF010000179.1 GCA_023419995.1 Pseudomonadota bacterium
TTAAATCACAACCTCAAATCTGTGCCATGGGTGCTGACGGGGGACATCCGGCGGGATCGTGACACCTTCTATGGCATCGCGAGTTCTTGTCTCCATGCGGATCGAGCCGTCGCCGGCGGCGAGGTCGAGCCGACGGGCCGCGCCGAGAAAGCGGTCCACGACGATTTCGCCGCTGAAGCTGTTGACGGCCTTCCCGCCCGCGCCATCCATCGGCACGACGTTTTCCGGCCTGACCAGCACGACCACGGCATCGCCGGTGCCGAAACCCTTCGTGTCGCAGGCAAGAAGGCCGACAGGCGTCTGCACCTGACCGGCAGCCACGACTGTGGCCTGCCAGAGATTGGCGTCGCCGACGAAGCGCGCGATGCCTTCATCCGCGGGCGTGTCGTAAAGCTCGCGCGGCGGCGCGATCTGCACCAGCCTGCCGTCGCGCACCACGGCGACCCGATCGGCGATCGAAAGCGCCTCCTCCTGATCGTGGGTGACCAGCAGCGCCGCGATGCCGGCGGCGCGCTGTACGCGCAGGATCTCGTCGCGCATCTCGACGCGCAGGTTGGCGTCCAGCGCCGATAGCGGCTCGTCCAGCAGCAGCCCGCGCGGCTGGAACACCAGTGCCCGCGCCAGCGCGACGCGCTGCTGCTGCCCGCCGGATAGTTCCCGTGGGCCGTTGTCGACACGGTCGCCCATGCCGACGCGCCGCAGCGCCTCGATCGCGCGCGTCCGGCGGTCCGCCCGCGCCACGCCCCGCACCTTCAGGGGGTAGGCGACGTTTTCCCATGCCCGCATATGCGGGAACAGGCCGTAGCTCTGAAAGACGATGCCGAGATTGCGCTTTTCGGGCGGCAAGGGCGACACGTCCTTGCCGTCGATCCTGACCTCTCCCCGCGTGGGGTTGAGGAACCCTGCGAAAAGGTTGAGCAAGGTCGTCTTGCCGGAACCCGATGCGCCGATCACAGCCACCAGTTCGCCGGGCGCGACCTCCAACGACACATCGCTCACGCCGGCCATTGCGCCGGGATAGCGGAAGGAAACATTGTCGAGATGAAGCATCAGCCGGTCCTTCCGCTGGCTGTGGCGCGCGCCGTGAGCGAGCTTGCGATGGAGGCGATGGCCGCGAGGACCAGAAGCACCACGGTCGCCGCGCAAGCGAAGCCGGTCGCGCCGTAGAACGCCTGCAGTAGCACCACCGGGTAGGGCCGCGACAGGAAGCCGGAAATGAGGTTCGAAATCTGGAACTCGCCGATCGACAGCGCCGCAACGGTCAGGAGCGACGAGGTGAGGCTTGCGCCCAGAAGCGGCATCACCACGTCGCGCACACGCTGGGCGAAGCCTGCGCCGAGCGAGGCGGCGACGCCCTCATAGTCGGCAAGCCTCATCTGTTCCATGTCGGCCAGCAGCGTCGTTACGCTGTAAGGAAGCGTGAGCACCAGATGCGCTGCCACCAGCAGCCAGAAACTTCCGAGCCACGGCAGCGTGTCCGAGGAAAAGACGAGGATGAAGCCGAAGGCGAGCACCAGCTCGGGCGCCGCCACAGGCATCAGCGCCGCGAGGCGAGCGGCGAACCGCACCCCGCGATGCGCGGCCGAATGAATGGCGTAGGCGAGCGGCAGGCCTACGATCACATTGAGCACGCATGTTGCCGCGACGACTTGCAGGCTGGTGACGAAGGCGCGGCGGAAGCTCGGATCGGCGGCGATTTCCAGATACCAGCGGGTTGTGAAGCCCTGTGGCAGCAGTGTGTTGCTCCAGACCTCGCCGAACGAGCCCATCAGCAGCAGCAGGATCGGCGCGGCCAGAAAGATCAGGTAAAGGACGGTGACAAACAGCACGGCACCCTCTCTCCCGTCAGTCGCCTCGTTTGTAAACTTTCGATCATAAACCGCTCTTAATCACGATAGATGATAGTTTTATGACGCTACTGCTATCGCAGGATGTGCGCCGCCGTCAGTTCAAGCGCCTGTCGCGGGCTATTGCACAGCGTGGCCCCGTCGACGGACGGCGCATTGCCGAGGGCCAGCACCGGCCGGTTGAAGTGAAGCCCGAGCGCCATTTCCGACAAGGTGCCGTGCCCGCCGCCGATGGCGATCAGGATCTGGCAACCGCGCGCGATGATCGCGTTGCGGGCAGGGCCGATGCCGGTAGGGATCGGGATGGCGACATACGCGTTGGCCGCGGTCCACTCCTCGTCCGGCAGCAGGCCGATCGCCAGCCCGCCTGCCTCGGCATAGCCCTTGCAGGCAGCCTCCATGACGCCGTTCTTGCCGCCGCACAGAAGCTGAAGGCCGAGTTTCTGCAGTTCGCCGCCGAGATGTTCGGCAATGGCCAGTTCTTCGTCCGTGGCGACCTTGGGGCCGATGATGCCGACAGGAATGCGACGCATAGCGCCATTGGCCACGATCTTGCGAAGGGCGTCGAGCGGAAGCATCGGCGCAGCGTCGCCCGGAATTTCCGCCGATCGCCACTCCAGCGCCCAGGCGTCGAAACGCCCGCTCTCGCCAAAGAGGCCCTTTTCGGCCTCTGACCAGAAAAGCTGCTTGCTCACGATTGTTCTCCTCTTGCCGGATGACATATCATACTGGCACCCTATATGGAAGATAATTTACATATTGCGTGACCCGCTAACAGGATCGCCTATGGATACCCAGATGAAAGAGCCGATCACCGAGCGTCAGGCGCGGATTGTTGAAATCGTCACCCAGCAGGGTTTCGCCACGATCGACAACCTCGCCCGCGATTTCGGGGTCTCGGCGCAAAGCGTGCGGCGCGACATCATCCGCCTCGACGCGGAAGGGATGCTGCAGCGGTTCCACGGCGGTGTCGGGGTGCGCGAGACGTCGGTGCGGCTGGGCTATGCCGAAAAGCGGACGGTCGCCGCCGACGCGAAGCAGCGCATCGCCGCGAAGGCCGCCTCGCTGATCCCCGACGGCAGCGTGGTTTTTCTGGACGTCGGCACGACGGTCGAGGCGGTTGCTCGCGAACTCGCCGGCAAGCGCCGGTTGCATGTGTTCACGGCAAGCCTCGCCGCGGCGACCATTCTCTCTGAC
>JAEZXF010000224.1 GCA_023419995.1 Pseudomonadota bacterium
GCGCACGGCCGTGCGCCAGAAGGATTTCGGCATCTGGAACCCGATCTCGTGGAAGGACTATTTCGAGCGCGCCGCCCATGTCGGCCACGGCTACCGCACGCTCGGCCTCGACCGGGGCAGCCACGTCGCCGTCCTGTCCGAGAACCGCATCGAATGGGTGCTGGCGCAGCTCGGCGCGGGCCTCGTCGGTGCGGTCACCATCGGCGTCTACCCGACCAGCCCGGCCAACGAGGTGGCCTACGTGCTGGAGCATGCCGACGCCGAGATCATCGTCTGCGAGGACCAGGAGCAGGTCGACAAGGTCATCGAGGTGCGCGACCAGCTGCCGAAGCTCAGACGCATCGTCGTGGTCGAGGTGAAGGGCATGCGCAGCTACCCGGCCGACCTCGTCGTCTCGTTCGAGGCGCTGGAGCAGGCGGGCGCCGAGCACCGCGCCCGCAACCCCGGCCTCGTCGACGAGGCGCTGTCGCGCCAGAACCTCGCCGACACGGCGCTGATGATCTACACCTCGGGCTCGACCGGCAAGCCGAAGGGCGCGATGCTCAGCTACGGCAACATCCGCGCCCAGGCCATCGCCGTGGTCGAGAAGCTGGGGCTCGACCGCAACACCACCCACCTCTCCTACCTGCCGCTCTGCCACGTCGCCGAGCAGATGACGACGCTGATGGCGCCGGTCTATCTCGGCTCGCAGATCAATTTCGGCGAATCCATCCGCACCGTGCAGGAGGACCTGCGCGAGGTCGCGCCGACCATGTTCCTCGGCGTGCCGCGAATCTGGGAGAAGCTGCATTCCTCGATCCATATCCGCATGCTGGAGACGGGCGGCCTGCGCCGCCGGCTGTTCGAATGGGCCTATGCGGCCTGCGAGCCCTTCGCCGAGAAGCCGCGCCGCGAGCGCTCGCTCGGCGAAAGGCTGCGCTACGGCATCTTCCATCTCCTCGTCTTCCGGGCGCTGCAGAACTATGTCGGCCTGCGCCACGCCCATGTCGCCATGACGGGCGCAGCACCCATCTCGCCGCGCATCGTGCGCTTCTTCCGCACCATCGGCGTGCCGCTGGTCGAGGTCTACGGCGCGACCGAGACGAGCGGCATCGCGCTCGGCCAGAAGCTGGCGCGGCTCGATCCCGGCAGCGTCGGCGAGCCGATCGTCAACGTCGAGGCGAGGATCGGCGACGACGGCGAGCTCCTGCTGCGCGGGCCAACCGTCTTCACCGGCTACTACAAGAACGAGGAAGCGACCGCGGCCGCGCTGCGCGACGGCTGGCTGCACACCGGCGACGTGGTGACGGTCGAGGACGGCCAGTACCGCATCGTCGACCGGCTCAAGGACATCATGATCACCGCCGGCGGCAAGAACCTCAGCCCGTCGGAGATCGAGAACACGGTGAAGGGCAGCCCCTACATCAAGGAATGCATCGTCATCGGCGAGGCGAAGAAGTATGTCTCGGCGCTGATCCAGATCGACTACGAGACGGTCGGCAAGTGGGCGGAGGAGAACCGGATCGCCTACACCAACTTCAGGAACCTTGCCGAGAACCCCGCCGTGCGCGACCTTGTCGCCCGCGAGATCGGCGAGGCCAACGACCAGCTGGCGCAGGTGTCGCACATCCGTCGCTTCCATCTGCTCACCAAGGAGCTGGACCATGACGACGACGAGGTGACCGCGACGATGAAGGTGCGCCGCGCCAACATCCAGAAGAAATACGCAGCGGAGATCGCCGGCCTCTATTCGGCCGCCTGAACGGGAGAGAAAGCGTGAGTGAAGTCGTCATCGTCGAGCACGACACGGAAACGGGCATCGCCCGCATCGTGCTCAACCGGCCGGAGGTGCTGAATGCCGTCGACGTCGAGATGGCGCAGGCGATCGCCGCCGCCATAGAGGACGTCGCCAGCCGCAAGGGCGTGCGCGCCATCGTCATCGCCGCCACGGGGCGGGCCTTCGTCGCCGGCGGCGACATCTCCGCCTTCGGCTCCGACCCGGCCATCTCGCCCGACATCGTCAACGCCATCCTCGACGCCATGCACCCGGCGATCCTGCGCCTGCGCGGCCAGGACGCGCCGGTGATCGCTGCGGTCCGGGGCGCCGCGGCCGGGGCGGGCCTGTCGCTCGCGCTCGCCGCCGACCTGGTGGTGGCCGAGGAAGGAACGAAGTTCGTCATCGCCTACGACAAGATCGGCGTGTCGCCGGACTGCGGCGGCACATGGTTTCTCTCCCGCAAGGTCGGCGCGGCGCTTGCCGCCGAAATGATGATCCTCAGCCGCACGCTCGACGCGGCGCAGGCGAAGGAGGCGGGCATCGTCAACTTCGTCGTGCCGCAGGGAGAGCTGGAGGCAGCCACCGCCGAGCTCGCCGGCAAGGTGGCGCACGGCGCGACGCGGGCCTTCGGCCATTTCCGCCGGCTGTCGGACGCCGCCCTTTCGACGCCGCTTGCCGACCAGCTCGAAGCCGAGCGCGACGCCTTCATCGCCTCCACGGCGACCGCCGATTTCCGCGAGGGCGTCGCCGCCTTCCTCGGCAAGCGCAAGGCGAGCTTCCACGGGGAATGACATGATCCTGACCGAAGAGCAGGCCCTCATCCGCGACACGGCGCGCGCCTTCGCGCAGGACGTTCTGGCCCCCGGCGCGGCCCGGCGCGACCGCGACAAGGCGATCGAGCCGGAGGTGTTCTCCGGCCTCGCCGACCTCGGCTTCCTCGGCATGACCGTGCCGGAGGAGGACGGTGGCGTCGGCGCGGACTACGTCTCCTATGCGCTGGCGCTGATGGAGATCGCCGCCGGCGACGGCGCGGTCTCGACCATCATGAGCGTGCACAACGCGCCGTTCAACGCCATCCTCCAGCGCTACGGCAGCGACGACCAGAAAGAGCGCGTGCTGCGGCCGGCCGCCGCCGGCGCCTTCATCGGCGCCTTCGCGCTGACCGAGGCAGACGCGGGCTCCGACGCCGGCGCGCTCAAGGCGATTGCTCGTCGCGTCGACGGCGGCTACGTCGTCGACGGCAGCAAGGAATTCATCACCTCGGGCCGCATCGCCGGCTGGACCATCCTCTTCGCCCGCATGGAGGGGAGCGACAAGGGCGGCATCACCGCCTTCCTGACGCCGGCCGACGCCCCCGGCTACGTCGTCGCCAAGGTCGAGGAGAAGCTCGGCCAGCGCGCCTCCGACACCTGCTCGCTGCGCTTCGAGAACCTGCATATCCCGGAAGAAAACCGCATCGGCGCGGAGGGCGAAGGCTACCGCATCGCGCTGTCGAGCCTCGAAACCGGCCGCATCGGCATCGCCGCCCAGTCGGTCGGCATGGCGCAGGCCGCCTTCGACCTCGCGCTCGCCTATGCCAGGGACCGCCGCTCGTTCGGCAAGGCGCTGATCGAGCACCAGGCCGTCGCCTTCCGCCTCGCCGAGATGCGCACCCAGATCGAGGCTGCGCGCCAGCTCGTCCTCAACGCGGCGCGGATGAAGGACGCCGCCCTGCCCTGCCTGACGGAGGCTGCCATGGCAAAGCTCTTCGCCTCGGAAGCGGCGGAACGCGTGGTCTCCGACGCGCTGCAGACCTTCGGCGGCTACGGCTACATCGCCGACATGGGCATCGAGCGCATCTACCGCGACGTGCGCGTGTGCCAGATCTACGAAGGCACGTCCGACATCCAGAAGATCATCATCGCCCGCGGGCTCGGCTGACGGCGCGCGATCATTCCCACTCGATCGTGCCGGGCGGCTTCGAGGTGACGTCGTAGACGACGCGGTTGATGCCGCGGACCTCGTTGATGATGCGGGTGGCGGCGCGGCCGAGGAAGTCCATGTCGTAGTGGTAGAAGTCCGCCGTCATGCCGTCGACCGAGGTGACGGCGCGCAGCGCGCAGACGAAATCGTAGGTGCGCCCGTCGCCCATCACGCCCACCGTCTGCACCGGCAGCAGCACCGCGAAGGCCTGCCAGATGGCATTGTAGAGGCCGGCCTTGCGGATCTCGTCGAGATAGACCGCGTCGGCCTCGCGCAATATGTCGAGCTTCTCGCGCGTCACCGGGCCGGGGCAGCGGATGGCGAGGCCCGGCCCCGGGAAGGGATGGCGCTCGATGAAATGCTCGGGCAGGCCCAGCTCGCGGCCGAGCGCGCGCACCTCGTCCTTGAACAGCTCGCGCAGCGGCTCGACGAGCTTCATGTTCATGCGCGCGGGCAGGCCGCCGACATTGTGGTGCGACTTGATGGTGACGGAGGGCCCGCCGGTGAAGGACACGCTCTCGATCACGTCGGGATAGAGCGTGCCCTGCGCGAGGAACGCGGCCGGCTTGCCGGCGGCGGCGAGCTTCCTCGCCTCCTCCTCGAACACCTCGATGAACAGGCGGCCGATGGTCTTGCGCTTCTTCTCGGGGTCGGCCTCGCCTTCCAGCGCGGAGAGGAACAGGTCCTGCGCCTGCACGTGCACGAGCGGGATGTTGTAGTGCTCGCGATACATCGAGACGACCTGCTCGCCCTCGCCCTTCCGCATCAGGCCGTGGTCGACGAAGATGCAGGTCAGCCGCTCGCCGATCGCCTCGTGGATCAGCACCGCCGCGACGGAGGAATCGACGCCGCCGGAGAGCGCGCAGATCACGCGGCCGGCGCCGACCTGGGCGCGGATCGCTGCCACGGCCTGCTCGCGGTAGGCGGCCATGGTCCAGTCGCCCTTGAGGCCGGCGATGCGGTGGACGAAGTTGGCGAGGAGCTTCGCGCCGTCGGGCGTGTGCACTACCTCGGGGTGGAACTGCACGGCGTAGAACCGGCGCGCCTCGTCGGCGATGGCGGCGAAGGGCGCGCCGGACGAGGTGCCGACGACGCGGAAGCCCTCGGGAAGCGCGGTGACGCGGTCGCCGTGGCTCATCCACACCTGATGGCGGGTGCCCCTCGCCCACACGCCCTCGAACAGCGCGTTCTCCTCCTCGATCTCGAGGAAGGCGCGGCCGAACTCGCGGTGGTGGCCGCCCTCGACCTTGCCGCCGAGCTGCTCGCACATCACCTGCTCGCCATAGCAGATGCCGAGGACGGGAATGCCGGCCTCGAACACTACCTGCGGCGCGCGCGGGCTGCCGGTCTCGGTCGCCGAGGCCGGGCCGCCCGAAAGGATCACCGCCTTCGGCTGGATGCGCCGGAAGGCGTCCTCGGCGGACTGGAAGGGAACGATCTCGGAGTAGACGCCGGCCTCGCGCACGCGACGCGCGATGAGCTGCGTCACCTGGCTGCCGAAATCGACGATGAGGACGGTGTCGGGATGGGCTGTAGCGGTCATGGCGAGGCTGTAAAGAAACTGCGCCGATTCCGCAAGGCGTCAGCGCGCGAGGAGCCCCCGGTCGAGCGCCGCTTCCAGCCTGTCGACGGCCTGCGCCAGCTTCTCGTCGACGACGTGGAGATATTCGGTCCAGTCGCCGACATGACGCAGCTCGGCGGCGCCGTCGGAAATGCCGCGAAAGCCGACCAGCGGCACGGCGAAGCGCTGGCAGGCGCGCAGCACGGCATAGGTCTCCATGTCCACCATGTCGGCCGCGATGGCATCGTAGGCGGCGCCCGAGACGATGTCGGCGCCCGACGACAGCGTGGCCGATGGCACGCCCGGCACCGCGACCGGCATGGGGAGCACGGCGGGCAGGCCGAGGAACGGCGTCTCGCCGCGCGGCACGCCGAGGGCGCTGGCATCCATGTCGCGGTAGGCGACGGAGGCGACCTGGTAGACCGCGGTCTGC
>JAEZXF010000097.1 GCA_023419995.1 Pseudomonadota bacterium
GTTGATGAGCTCCATGATGAGCACGGTCTTGCCGACGCCGGCGCCGCCGAACAGGCCGATCTTGCCGCCCTTGGCGTAGGGCGCGAGGAGATCGAGGACCTTGATGCCGGTGACGAGGATCTCGGCCTCGGTCGACTGCTCGACATATTCGGGGGCGGGCGCATGGATCGGACGGATCTCGACGCCGGTGACCGGGCCTTCCTCGTCGACCGGCTCGCCGATGACGTTGACGATGCGGCCGAGCATCTGCGGGCCGACCGGCACCGAGATCGGCGCGCCGGTGTCGCGCACCGCCTGGCCGCGGACCAGACCTTCGGTCGAGTCCATGGCGATGGTGCGCACCGTGTTCTCGCCGAGATGCTGCGCGACCTCGAGCACCAGGCGGTTGCCCTGGTTGTCGGTCTCGAGCGCGTTGAGGATCGCCGGCTGGTTGGCGGCGAACGCGACGTCGACGACCGCGCCGATGACCTGGCGGACGCGGCCGACCGCGCCGGTCGCCTGAACCCTGGGCGCTGCCGCCTTCTTCGCCGCCGGGGCCGCCTTGGCCGCTGCCGGAGCCTTCGCGGCTGCCGCCTTCGGTGCTGCCTTCGGCGCAGCGGCCTTGGGCGCTGCCGCCTTCGGCTCGGCTGCGGCCTTGGCGGCTGCCGCCGGGGCCTTCTTCGGGGTCGCTGCTTTCGCCATCGTGAATACCCTCTTCAACGTTCCTGTTGTCCGCGCTGGGCGGTCAGAGCGCTTCCGCGCCCGAAATGATTTCGATCAGTTCCTTGGTGATCTGCGCCTGGCGCTGACGGTTGTAGGTGATCGAAAGCTTGTTGATCATGTCGCCCGCGTTGCGGGTCGCATTGTCCATCGCCGTCATCTTGGCGCCCATCTCGCCGGCGGCGTTCTCGAGCAGCGCCCGGAAGATCTGCACGGCGATGTTGCGCGGGATGAGATCCGACAGGATCTCGCCGGCCTCGGGCTCGTACTCGTAGACGGCGCCGCCATTGGCCTGCGCGCCGCCCTGCGGCGCCGACGCGGGAATGAGCTGCTGCGCCGTGGGAATCTGGCTGATCACCGACTTGAACTGCGAGTAGAACAGGGTGGCGACGTCGAAGCCGCCCTCGTTGAACAGCGCGATCACCTTCCTGGCGATGCCGTCCGCATGGCCGAAGCCGACCTGCTTGGCGTCGCGCAGCTCGACGCGATCGACGATCCGGTCCGCGAAGTCGCGGCGCAGGATGTCGTAGCCCTTCTTGCCGACGGTGACGATCTTCACCGTCTTGCCCTGGGCGATCAGCCGGCGGGCATGCTCGCGGGCCAGGCGCGCGATCTGCGTGTTGAAGCCGCCGCACAGGCCGCGCTCGGCCGTGGCGACGATCAGCAGGTGGACGTCGTCCTTGCCCGTTCCGGACATCAGCGGCGGAGCGTCCGCCGCCGAAACCGCCGAGCCGATGTTGGCCATCACCGCAGCCATGCGCTCCGAATAGGGGCGCGCGGCTTCCGCCGCCTCCTGGGCACGGCGCAGCTTCGCCGCGGCGACCATCTGCATCGCCTTGGTGATCTTCTGCGTCGCCTTGACCGAGGCGATGCGGTTGCGAAGGTCTTTCAGTGAAGCCATGCGGCTACCCTAACTTTCGTAATCCCGCCTGCCTCAGGCGAAGTTCTTGGCGAAGGCGTCGATCTTGGCCTTGAGCTTGGCGCGCAGGTCGTCCGACAGCGCCTTCTCCTTGCGGATGGCGTCGAGGATCTTGGCTTCCGAGCGCAGATGCGTGAGCAGGCCCTGCTCGAACTTCTGCACCTGGTTCAGCGCCAGGTTGTCGAGGTAGCCGTTGACGCCGGCGAAGATGACGGCGACCTGCTCCTCGGTCTTCAGCGGCGAGAACTGCGGCTGCTTGAGAAGCTCGGTCAGGCGCGCGCCGCGGTTGAGCAGGCGCTGGGTCGAGGCGTCGAGGTCCGAGCCGAACTGCGCGAACGCGGCCATCTCGCGATACTGGGCCAGCTCGCCCTTGATCGAGCCGGCGACCTGCTTCATCGCCTTGATCTGGGCCGACGAGCCGACGCGCGACACCGAGAGGCCGACGTTCACCGCCGGGCGGATGCCCTGGAAGAACAGGTTGGTCTCGAGGAAGATCTGGCCGTCGGTGATCGAGATCACGTTGGTCGGGATGTAGGCCGACACGTCGTTGGCCTGCGTCTCGATGACCGGCAGCGCCGTCAGCGAGCCGTTGCCGTTGTCGTCGTTGAGCTTCGCCGCGCGCTCCAGAAGGCGCGAGTGCAGGTAGAAGACGTCGCCCGGATAGGCCTCGCGGCCGGGCGGACGGCGCAGCAGCAGCGACATCTGGCGGTAGGCCACGGCCTGCTTGCTGAGGTCGTCATAGGCGATGAGCGCATGCTTGCCGTTGTCGCGGAAGTACTCGCCCATGGCGCAGCCCGCGAACGGAGCGAGGAACTGCAGCGGGGCCGGATCGGACGCGGTGGCGGCGATGACGATCGAGTACTCGAGCGCGCCGCGCTCCTCGAGGACCTTGACGAACTGCGCCACGGTCGAGCGCTTCTGGCCGACGGCGACGTAGACGCAGTAGAGCTTCTGGCTCTCGTCGTCGCCCGCGTTGAGCGGCGTCTGGTTGAGGAAGGTGTCGAGGATGATCGCGGTCTTGCCGGTCTGGCGGTCGCCGATGACCAGCTCGCGCTGGCCGCGGCCGATCGGGATCAGCGCGTCGATCGCCTTGAGGCCGGTCGACATCGGCTCGTGCACCGACTTGCGCGGGATGATGCCCGGCGCCTTGACGTCGACGCGGCGACGCTCGGCCGCCTTGATCGGGCCCTTGCCGTCGATCGGGTTGCCGAGCGCGTCGACGACGCGGCCGAGCAGGCCGGGGCCCACCGGAACGTCGACGATGGCGCCCGTGCGCTTGACGGTGTCGCCTTCCTTGATGTCACGGTCCGAGCCGAAGATCACGACGCCGACATTGTCGGCCTCGAGGTTCAGCGCCATGCCGCGGATACCGCCGGGGAACTCGACCATCTCGCCGGCCTGGACGTTGTCGAGGCCGTAGACGCGGGCGATGCCGTCGCCGACGGACAGAACCTGGCCGACCTCCGAGACTTCGGCTTCCTTGCCGAAATTCTTGATCTGATCCTTGAGAATTGCGGAAATTTCCGCAGCGCGGATATCCATCAGCCGACCTCTTTCAGTGCGAGCTTGAGCGAAGCGAGTTTAGTCTTGAGCGACGTGTCGATCTGGCGCGAACCCATCCGCACCACGAGACCGCCGAGAAGCGAGGGATCCACCGTCAGGCTGAGCGCGACGTCCTTGCCGGCGACAGCCTTGAGAGCGGCCTTCAGTTCCGTCTGCTGCGCGGCGGTGAGCGCATGCGCGGAAACGACTTGCGCCTCGGCTTCGCCGCGGGCCTCGGCGGCAAGGCGGCGGAAGGCGCTGATGATGCCGGGGACGGCGAACAGGCGGCGGTTGCGGGCGACGACGCGCAGGAAGTTGCCGGTCAGCCCGCCGATCTTCGCCTTGTCGGCGACGGCCGAGATGGCCTTGAGCTGGTCCTCGGCCGAGAAGACGGGGCTCTCGATCAGGCGCTTCAGGTCGTCGGAGCCGGAAAGCAGCGCTTCGAAGCGGGCGAGGTCTTCCTCGACCCTGGCGACGGCCTTCGATTCGGCTGCAAGTTCGTAGAGCGAACGCGCATAGCGTTCAGCCACCGCGGAGATGATCGAGCCAGACTGTGCCACGGACCGTCTTTTCTCTCTGCCTGACAGGCCGCAAGATTTGGGGCTGGAGCTTTTGACTCTGGCTAAATCTTTGACCTTGTTGATTTTCCTCCAACCGGAAAGCTGGCTAGAGCCCGCCCTCGGCCAAAAGTCGATTGCCGTCTAGCACAGGCTTCCTCGACTCGCAACACGCGCCGGGCGGCGGAATCGCACTGTTTTGCGGGAGAGCGCGGAAGGGTCGGAGAATCAGGCCACCAAACCGAGCGCGAAGGCGAGCGCCATGCCGCCGAGCGCCGCCTCGATGACGAGACGCAGCCAGTTGTAGACGGTGTTGCCGCGGTCCGACAGCATGGAGACGAACCGGCCGAAAGCCGCCAGCGCCCAGCACAGGCCGAGGGCGAGATAGATCAGCGGCTGGGCGAACAGGATCGCCGACAGGCCGGCGCCGAGATAGAAGCCGCCGAGCGTCGCGCGTACCTCGCCGACCGCCTCCGGCCGCTCGGGCACGGGCTGCAGCCGGATGAGCCGGAGCACGGCGCGCGGCGCCAGAAGCATCGCCAGTCCGAACAGCGCGGTGACCGCCGCGCTCGACCAGGCCAGCCACTCGCCCTGGCTGATGGGCCACGGAAACGCCAGTTCCACCACACCCCTCCCTTCGAATCGGTTGCGCAGGATAGCCGAAGGCACGGCCGCTGTCGCGGCCGCACCGAAGCGGCCGGACACCGGGAGGCCGGCGGTCAGAACAGCGTGTAGAGCACGGGCAGGTGGCCGGTCTCCTGAAGGCGCTCGACCGTCTCGACGAGCGGGAAGGCGAGCAGGAACAGGAGCCCGTCGAGGAAGGTGCGCCTCAACGCCGCGGGCGAGAACGTGCCCTCCTCCGGCTCCCTGTAGCGGGAGGGGGCGGGCCAGAACATCGGCGTGCGGCTGGCATAGTCGTCGTAGCGCGCCCCGAACTGGCCGCGCAGGTAGTCCGCCTCCCGGGCGGCGGTGACGGAGAAGGCGAGCCAGGCCGCGAGCCCCAGCACGCCGGCGGCCACGAACGAGCCGAGCATCAGCCCGACGCCGGCGGCGCCGACCGTCGAGAAGAAGTAGAGCGGGTTGCGCGTTATCGAATAGGGACCGGCGGTGACCAGGTCGCGGTTCTTGCGCGCGCCGATATAGAGGATGCTCCACATCCGTCCGGCGACGCAGGCGAGCACTAGCCCGACGCCGGCGAGCTCGATCGCCTCGTGGGCCTCGCCGCCGACCGCCGGATGGGCGAGCAGCATCAGCGCGGCGAGGACGATGCCGCCCGCCTGGAGGATGCGGATCCGCATGCGCTGGTCGACCGGTCGAGACCGCATGTCCTGCCCTTTCACGGCTTGATGATGCCGGCTACGGCTCCGCCTGCTTTGCGGCGTTTTTGCGGACGGGAGACACGACGGCGGCAAGAGAAAACCAAAACGGGCAGGGTCATCCCCGAGCCTTCGCAGCAGGCGCCGCGGAGGCGCCGTCCACACGCCGCGGCCGCGCCGGGCTGCTTCTCCCTTTTGGGCGGCCGCGTTTGGCCCTATGGTCCCGGCACCGGGAAGAGAGCGCAGGGCGGGGCATCGGGCTTGAAGATCTATCACATACAGAGCCGAAGCCGCCGTTGCTTCCTGCTGATAGCGATCCTGCTGGCGGCCTATCTGCTCCTCGCCTCCTCGTTGATCGACAACCCGGACATGCTGTTCTTCCTTGCGGTGTTCATCGCCTTCACCTGCGTCGGGCTGCAGAACGCCTGGGCTTCGGTCCACTCGGGCACGGTCGTGCTGGAATGGGACGAAGGGACGCTGCGGGTGCTGCACCGGGACGTCCTCGTGGCAGCGCTCGACGGCGCCCGCTGGGTCTATGGCGAGCATTCCCACGCGGTGGTCGCCGGCACGGCGAGGCTGAAGCGGTTCAACTATGGGCATGTGCGCAGCAACGGCCGCGAACTGACCGTAAGCGGCTTCTACGGCAGCGGCGTGGACGACCTGCCCGGGCGGATCGCCGGGCTCGGACCGCGGAAGCGGCGGCTGTGGCGAAGGGTCCTCCTGCCGAACCTCTAGCCTCTCCCGCCGTCTTCCGCTGCCGGGCGGCCGTGCCGCATCCGGGAGATGTCCTCGTCACACGAAGCTCTGCGGGTCGACGTCCACCTGCACGCGCACCGAGCCGCGCGGCGGCGGCCCGGCCCTGAGCATCGCGCGCAGGAAGGCCTGCATGTCGGCGCGCCGGTCGCCGTGCACCAGCAGGCGGAAGCGGTGCCGGCCGGCGACGAGCGCCAGCGGCGCCTCGGCCGGGCCGAGCACCGAGATGTCGGAGGC
>JAEZXF010000352.1 GCA_023419995.1 Pseudomonadota bacterium
GCCCAGGTGCAGAAGCTCGAGGCCGTGCTGCAGCAGAAGCAGCTGCGCGCGCCCTTCGCCGGCAAGCTCGGCATCCCGCGCGTCGACGAGGGCCAGTACCTGTCGCCCGGCGTCGCCGTGGTCACGCTGCAGGACCTCGACACCATGCGCGCCGACTTCACCGTGCCCGAGCAGCGGCTGAGCCAGCTCCGCATCGGCCAGAAGGTGCGCCTGTCCGCCGACGGCGACGACACAGTCTTCGCCGGCGAGATCACCGGCATCGACCCCAAGGTCGACCCGTCGAGCCGGCTCGTCGCCGTGCGCGCGGCGATCGACAACCCCGAGGGCCGGCTGACGCCGGGCCAGTTCGTGCGCATCAATGTCGAGCTGCCGCAGGAGGACGGCGTCATCGCCCTGCCGCAGACGGCGGTGGTGACCAGCCTCTACGGCGACTACGTCTACGTCGCGCGCAAGCCCGAGGGCGCGGACGACAAGCTGGAGGCTAGGCAGATCTTCGTGCGGGTCGGCCGCCGCTCCGGCCGCGACGTCGAGATCGTGTCCGGCCTGTCGCAGGGCGACATGGTCGTCACCGCCGGCCAGAACCGCCTGTCGAACGGCACGCCCGTCGCCATCGACAACACCATCGACCCGGCGACCGGCATGAAGCAGGAGGCGGCCGCGCAATGAACATCTCCGCCATCTTCATCCGCCGGCCGGTCCTGTCGACCGTGCTCGGCCTCCTGATCCTGCTGCTCGGCTTCCAGGGCCTGTTCAACCTCCAGGTGCGCCAGTACCCCGAGGTCGAGGAGACGGTCATCACCGTCACCACGGTCTACCCCGGCGCCAGCGCCGACCTGATCCAGGGCTTCATCACCGCGCCGATCTCGGCCGCCGTGTCGACGACCGAGAACGTAGACTACGTCTCCTCGCAGAGCCGGCCGTCGGCCAGCGTCGTCACCGTGCAGATGCGGCTCGGCTCCGACCCCGACGCGGCGCTGACCGAGGTGATGTCCAAGGTGCAGCAGGTGCGCAGCCAGCTGCCCTCCGACGCCGAGGACCCGACCATCGTCAAGGGCACGGGCATGCAGTTCGCCACCATGTACCTGGCGCTGCAGAACCCGAACATGACCGCCGAGCAGGTGACCGAGTACATCGAGCGCGTCATCCGCCCGCGCATGTCGACCATCCCGGGCGTCGCCCAGGTCGAGATCATGGGCGCGGCCAACTACTCGATGCGCGTCTGGATCGATCCGATCCGCCTCGCCGCCCGCGGCATGACCGCGTCCGAGGTTCTGGCCGCCATCAACTCGTCCAACTTCCTCGCCGCCCCTGGCAAGACGCGCAACGAGTACGTCACCTACCCGGTGACCATGGAATCGACCCTGCAGACGCCGGAAGCCTTCGGCGCCCTGCCGCTGAAGGCCAGCGGCGACGAGGTCGTGCGCCTGCGCGACGTCGCCGAGGTCGAGCTGGCGGCCGAGAGCTCCGACATGGTCGTGACCTTCAACGGCACGCCCGGCACCTTCATCGGCGTGTTCCCGACCCCGTCGGCCAACCCGCTCGACACCGCCTCGGCCGTGCTCGACGAGCTGCCCGCCATCCAGGCCAGCCTGCCCGACGGCATGACGATCACGCTGATGTACGACGCGACCGAATCGATCAGCGCGTCGATCGAGGAGGTGTTCAAGACCATCGCCGAGGCGGTCGCCATCGTCGTCGTCATCATCCTCCTGTTCCTCGGCTCGTTCCGCTCTGTGCTGATGCCGATCGTCACCATCCCGCTGTCGCTGATCGGCGTCTGCTTCGTGCTGTTCGTCCTCGGCTACTCGATCAACCTCCTGTCGCTGCTGGCGATGGTGCTCGCCATCGGCCTCGTCGTCGACGACGCCATCGTCGTGGTCGAGAACATCCACCGCCACATCGAGGAGGGCCTGTCGCCCAAGCAGGCCGCCTTCACCGGCATGAAGGAGATCACCGGCCCGGTGGTGGCGATGACCATCACGCTCGCCGCCGTGTTCGCGCCGCTCGCCTTCACCGGCGGCCTGACCGGCGCGCTGTTCCGCGAGTTCGCCATGACGCTCGCCGGCGCGGTCGTCATCTCCGGCATCGTGGCGCTGACCATCACGCCGATGATGTCGGCGCGGCTCCTGAAGCGCGGCGGCCACAGCCGCTTCCAGCAGGCCGTCGACAACACCTTCGACCGCGTCTCCAACCGCTACGAGCGGCTGGTCGCCGGCTCGCTCAAGTACCGCCCGGTGACGCTGATGATGGTGGTCGTGCTGGTGGCGCTGACCGGCTTCCTGTTCATGAAGACGTCGGGCGAGCTCGCACCCGAGGAGGACGAGGGTGCGCTGTTCGCGCTGATCAACGCGCCGTCCTACGCCACCACCGACTACACCAACGCCTATGCCGAGCAGATGCGCGAGCTGACCAAGGACCTGCCCGAGCTCGACGCCAACTTCTCGGTCATCGGCTTCGGCGGCCAGACCAATTCCGGCTTCATGCTGTGGGCGTTCAAGGACTGGTCGGAGCGCACCCGCTCGCAGAAGGAGATCCAGCAGGACATCCAGGCACGGCTGGCGCCCATCGCCGGCATCGAGGCGCTGGTCTTCGCCCCGCCGTCGCTGCCCGGCACAGGCGGCGGCCTGCCGATCTCGATGGTCATCCAGTCGACCGGCGATTCCAGCCGCGTCTTCGAGGTGGCCGAGGAGATCCGCCTCAAGGCGCAGGCCACCGGCCGCTTCATCGTGGTGCAGAACTCGCTCGCCTACAACGCGCAGCAGGTGACGATCACCATCGACCGCGACCGGGCCGCGGCCCTCAACCTGCCGGTGCGCGACATCGGCATGACGCTGAGCCTTCTGGTCGGCGGCGGCGCGGTCGCCCAGTTCGACCGCGATTCCAACAGCTACGACATCATCATGCAGGTGCCGCAGGAATACCGCGACAACCCGGAGCGGCTGGGCGACTTCTTCGTCCGCAGCGCCACCGGCGAGATGGTGCCGCTGTCGGCGGTCATCACCGTGTCGACCGGCGTCGCGCCGACGGCGATCCACCAGTTCAGCCAGCTGAACTCGGCGACGATCTCCGCCCTGCCCATGCCAGGCGTCACCACCGGCGACGGGCTGGCGACCATCGAGGAGATCGCGCGGCCGCTGCTGCCCGACGGCTTCTTCATCGACTATGCCGGCCAGTCGCGGCTGGAGATCGAGCAGGGCAACACGATCATGATCGCCTTCGCGCTCGCGGTCGTCGTCATCTACCTGGTGCTCGCCGCCCAGTTCGAGAGCTTCCGCGACCCGCTCATCATCATGATGTCGGTGCCGCTGTCGATCTTCGGCGCCATCGTGCCGCTCAATCTCGGCCTCGGCACGCTGAACATCTACACGCAGGTCGGCCTGATCACGCTGATAGGCCTGATCACCAAGCACGGCATCCTGATGGTGGAGTTCGCCAACCAGCAGCGCGAGGAGCACGGTCTCGGCCGCTTCGAGGCCATCGTCGCCTCGGCCAAGGTGAGGCTCAGGCCGATCCTGATGACCACGGCGGCGATGTCGCTCGGCGTCGTGCCGCTGATCATCGCCTCCGGCGCCGGCGCGGCGGCGCGCTACTCGATGGGCCTCGTCATCTTCACCGGCGTCATCATCGGCACGGCGTTCACCCTGTTCGTGGTGCCGATGTTCTACACCTTCATCGCGCGCAAGGAGCTTGCGCACGACAAGGACGACGTTCCGCAGGCGGCTCCGGCTGAAGCGGCGCACTGACCCGCAGCGCAGCCATGCCCGCAGCGCGGGAAGAGGCCGGCCTCGCTGCCGGCCTCTTTTTCATTCCGGCAGCGCCTCCAAGATCCTCGCGAACGCCGCCCTCGCCTTCAGCGGGTGCGGCCCGGCGACCGCCCGCGCCAGCGCGTCCTTGTCCGGCAGGTCGCCGACGACGACCAGCGCCACCATGCCCACGGCATAGTGCGACTTGCACTTGACCAGGTAGACGCCTTCCTCGGTCAGCGTCACGGTGAAGTCCTCGCCGATCCCGCCCTTGAACGCCTCGGCGCCGCCGGGGAACAGGCCCCTTATCGTCTCGGCATTGTGGTAGCCGTCGACCGGCACGAAGCGGATCGCGTCGCCCGGGGCGGCGTGGATGAAGTTGGGCGCGAATACCATGTCGCCGTCGGGGCCCTGGCCCAGCATGCGCATCTCGTGCTCGGCCGCGTGGGCCGCGCCAACGCCCAGCACGGCCGTCACCGCCAGAACTCGCGCCAATGTTCTCATGAGCCCGTCCCTCGCGCCGGATGATCCTTACCGGAGATAGGCGGGATCGCCGGCGCCCGCCATGCGTCCGGCCCGCGGCAGCACCCGAAGCATCATTCTGCCGCGCGGCTCAGAACGGCAGGAAACGCAGCACGTCGCCCTTCTCGATCCGCTCGGCCGCCGCGGGGATGACGGCCAGCCCGTCCGCCGCGGCGAGCATGGCGAGCCGGGCCGAGAAGGTCGGCGCCAGCAGCTCCGCCTCCGGCTCGCCGGACGCGGCCTCGCCGACGATGCGCACCGGCCGGAACTCGATCCGGCCGGGATGGCGCGTCTCCGCCGTCGCCGCCCGCACCGTGGTGAACACCGGCCGCAGCCGGGCGATGCCGCCGCGCCGCGCCGCCACGCACGACCCGATCATCCGCCACGTCACGAAGGCCGAGACCGGGTTGCCCGGCAGGCCGAGATAGATCGCCTTGCCGAGCGTGCCGACGGTCAGCGGCTTGCCGGGCTTCATCGCCACCTTCATCACCCGCGCCTGCCCGCCGGCCTCGGCCAGCAGGCGCGGCATGTGGTCCTCCTCGCCGACCGACACCCCGCCGGTCGTGACGACGAGGTCGGCGCGGGAGGCCGCGTGCTCCAGCGTCCTGCGCAGCAGGCCGGGCTCGTCCGCCACCGCGCCGAGGTCGATCGTCTCGATCCACGGCTCGGCCAGCGCGGCGCGAAGCTGGAAGCGGTTGGAGTTCCATATCTGGCCGGGCGCCAGCACCTCGCCGGGCTGGCGCAGCTCCGACCCGGTCGAGAAGATGGCGACGCGCAGCCGGCGGTGGACGCCGACCCGCGCCGCGCCCGCCGCCGCCAGCGCGGCGGCCTCGCGCGCCCCGATCAGCACCCCGGCAGGCAGGACCGTGCTGCCC
>JAEZXF010000364.1 GCA_023419995.1 Pseudomonadota bacterium
TCGACCGAGACCTCGTGCCCGAGGCCTTCCAGCGTCGCGCGCGCCTGCCCGGCGAAGCGGTCGAGGTCGCGGCGGCGCAGGCTGCCGCCGTCCCGGTTGAGGATGACATGGAATCGCATCGGCGGCGCTGCCTCCACGGGCGGGGAAGGACGAGGAGTCCGGGCGGCCCTTCGGGCGGCCGCCATGGCGGCACCGGCCGCCACGCGCACAATGCAGCCCCCGGCGGTTCGGTTCCGCAGCCCGGCGGGGCGATTTTCAGGAACCAGAGCCGCCCCTTGGCGTTGACCGACCGTGAATGGTGCGCCCCCGCCTCCCCTCGCGAAAAGTTCGGCGGAGGCGCGCCGTGCAAGCGAACATGCACAAGGAGAGACTAACATGATCCGCAAGCTCTTGGCCACCACCGCCATAGCCACCCTCGTCGCCACCGGCGCCTATGCCCAGTCCGCTCCGGCGCCGTCCGCTCCCGTCGAACAGGCCGCGCCGCCGCAGGTGATCCATGCCGAGGGCCACCTCGCGTCCAACATCATCGGCCAGACCGTCTATTCGAGCGCCGGCGACGACGGCCAGAACATCGGCAGCATCAGCGACATCGTCCTTTCCCCGGAGGGTGAGGCCCAGGCCGTCGTGATCGGGGTCGGCGGCTTCCTCGGCATCGGCAAGAAGGACGTCGCCATCGAGTACGACCTCGTGCAGTGGTCGGAGCGCGACGGCGAGCGCTGGCTCGTCGTCGAGACCAGCCGCGAGGCGCTTGAGGCGCTGCCGACCTTCGACGTCTCGGCCTACCGCCCGATGCCGGCCGACGCCGAGGTGGGCAACACCACGCCTGCCACGGCCGACGAGCTGAACGCGGCCGCCGCGCTCCAGGGCAGCGACGAGCAGCCCGCCGACGGCGCCGTCACCGACATGACCACCGCGCAGGACGCCGCCCCGCCGGCCGTCACCGCGCCCGACACCACGGCGCAGGACGATGCCGCGGCGCCCGGCGTGACTGCCCGGGACGACACCACCGCCGATCCGGCCGGCACCGACGACACCCGCACGGCGGCCATCGACCGCTCCGGCATGACCGAGGTTCCGGCGATGGACGTGCGCGCCGACGACCTGATCGGCACCACCGTCTACGGCGCGGGTGACGAGAATGTCGGTTCGATCGCCGACGTGATCCTGTCGTCCGACGGCCAAGTCGACGCCGTGACCGTCGACGTCGGCGGCTTCCTCGGCATCGGCGCCAAGGAAGTTGCGGTCGACCTCGACAACCTCGCCTTCATGCGCGACGGTGACGGCGACCTGCACCTCTACACGCCGCTGACCAAGGAGCAGCTCGAAGCGCAGCCGGAATACGACGCCACGACCTTCGCTGACAGCCGCGACCAGCAGCTGATCATCATCACCCGCTGAGCGGAGTGACGAGGACAAGGCCCGCGCCCGCCGCGGGCCTTGTCTTTTTGAACAATAAGACGATCATCGTTCGCTTTTAAAGAACGATCCTTCGCGCGGATGCGCACTTCCGGAACGGCCGGCATTGCCCGACATTACCACCGAAGGCCGCCCCCGGCGGCACGAGGACAAGGACCGGCAATCATGCTCGACCAGATCAAGGGGCTTCACCACGTCACGTCGCTCGCCCGCGACGCCAACCGCAACAACGCCTTCTTCACCCGCACGCTGGGCCTGCGGCGCATCAAGAAGACCGTCAACTTCGACGCGCCCGACGTCTACCACCTCTACTATGCCGACGAGACCGGCACGCCCGGCACCGTCATGACCTACTTCCCGTTCCCGAACGCCGCCCGCGGCCGCCCGGGCACAGGCGAGGTCGGCACCACCGCCTTCGCCGTGCCGCGGGGCGCGCTGCCGTTCTGGCAGGATCGCCTTGCCGCCGAAGGCGTGGCGGGCCTGGCCCCGTCGGAGCTGTTCGGCGAGAAGCGCCTTTCCTTCCAGGGGCCGGACGGCGACGGCTTCGCCCTCGTCGAGACCGCCGATGACGACCGCGCGCCGTGGACTGGCAACGGCGTCGGCGAGGACGTCGCGATCCGCGGCTTCCATTCCGTGTCGATGCGGCTGCAGGACGGGGGCGCGACCGCCGAGCTCTTGCGGTTCATGAACCACGAGGAGATCGACGGCGCCGGCGCCATCCGCCGCTTCGCCGTCAGGGACGGCAACGGCGCCGGCATCGTCGACATCGAGACGCTGCCCGTGGCATCGCACGCCCACCAGGGGGCGGGCTCGGTGCACCATGTCGCCTTCGCCGTCGACGACCGCGAGCGGCAGCTCGAGGTGCGCAAGGCGCTGATGGAGACGGGCTACCAGGTGACGCCGGTGATCGACCGCGACTATTTCTACGCGATCTATTTCCGCACGCCGGGCGGGGTCCTGTTCGAGGTCTCGACCAACGAGCCGGGCTTCGACCGCGACGAGGACACCGCCCATCTCGGCGAGGCGCTGAAGCTGCCCCGGCAGCACGAGCACCTGCGCGCCTTCATCGAGCAGCACCTCGAGCCGATCAGGGACTGAGACGATGGCCAGGGACAGCTACATCCACCGCGTGGAGCACGGCGCGCCGGGCGGGCCGCTGCTGTTCGTCTTCCACGGCACCGGGGCCGACGAGACGCAGTTCGTCGGTCTCGGCCAGGCCCTGATGCCGGAGGCGCCCGTGGTCGCGCCGCGCGGCGACGTCTCGGAGCACGGCGCGGCGCGCTACTTCCGCCGCGCCGCCGAGGGCGTCTACGACATGGCCGACCTCGCCCGCGCCACGGACAAGATGGCGGGCTTCGTCCGCGCCCATCGCGACGAGACCAACGGCGCGCCGGTGGTCGGCCTCGGCTATTCCAACGGCGCCAACATCCTCGCCTCGGTGCTGTTCGCGGCGCCCGGCCTGTTCGACGCGGCGGTGCTGATGCACCCGCTGATCCCGTTCGAGCCGGAGGACAAGGGGTCGCTGGCCGGAACCCGGGTGCTGGCGACGGCCGGCCGCCGCGACCCGATCTGCCCGCCGGACCTGACCGAAAGCCTCGTCGCCGGGCTTCGGGCGCGGGGCGCGGAGACGCGGCTTTTCTGGCATGATGGCGGCCACGAGATCCGCCAGGGCGAGATTGCGACGGCGCAGGAGTTCCTGGCCGGCCTGAACCGAAGCAAATGAAGGAGGGCGCGATGAGCGACGAACTGCCGATCGAACTCGAGGACCAGGGCAACAAGGGCCGCTACGTGG
>JAEZXF010000390.1 GCA_023419995.1 Pseudomonadota bacterium
ACAGACCATCGAACATCGGCGCTTGCAACACCGCAAGCTCGCCGCCTAACATCAACCCCCAGGACGAGGCCCGCACTCCGCTAATTTACGCCGCGAGTTGTGCCAAATGTTCTGACGACGGACAGACGCCAGCTCCCGCAGAAAGCTGAGGAGCTGGTCTGGATCGAAGGGGCGGGAGATCGTCAGGTCCGCGCCCCCGGGACGACCATCTTCGGCGACCGCGTCCGCAGAGGATTCAAGCAGGACGCCGACGGGCGTGTCCTTGCACGTCGGGATCGATCTTATCTGCCTCAGGGCATGTATCCCTTCCTGCGGCTCGGCGCTGCTATCGACGAATATGAAGTCGAACCGCGCTGCGCTGGAGAGCCTGATGGTGTTGCCGGTGTTGGCCGACAATGTCGACAGGAATCCTTCTCTGCCGAATATGTACTTCAGGAGCAGGAAAAGCTGGACGTCCCCTGTCTGGATGAGGACTGTTCCCTTCATCAACATCCTTTCCTGTGAACGCTTCCCGCAGACGGCCTGGTCGTTCGAATATGCCTGAAAATCGATCCTTGTTCCAAAATGTTGCCTCGTCATGAAAAATCGGGGCGAGTCTCACGGTGGCGAGTACTCGCCGCCGTTCACGTCGATGATCGCCCCGTTGACGAACCCCGCCGCGTCCGAAGCCAGGAATCTGATCACTTCCGCCACGTCCTGGGGCTGTCCCATGCGACCGGCGGGAATGCGCGCGATTGCGGCGCGGTTTACCTCCGCCGGGGCTGTCGCTGACATCCCGGTGGCGATACGGCCGGGGGCAACAACGTTGATCGTGACGCCGGCGGGAGCGAAGACGCCAATCAGGGAACGGGCAAGGCCGGCGAGCGCGGCCTTGGATGCGACGTAGGCATTGCCGGCGATCCTCGGGATGGCTCGGCCGGCCACGGATCCCACGAACACCACGCGGCCGAAACGCTGTTCGGCCATCGCCGGGAGCGCCGCCTGACAGCATAGCATCGCTCCCGTCAGATTTACGGCGAGAACCCTGTTCCACTCCTCGAGGCCGAGCTCGCCGAAGGGCGTAGACCCATTTTCGTTCCGGGGAGAGATCCCGGCATTGCAGACGAGGATCGCTGGAGGTCCCCAGGCATTGCGCAGGCCACAAAAGAAGCTGGAGACCGCGGACGGTTTGGTGATGTCCACGGCCCGGGCAAAGAGTCTGTCCCCGCTGCTCCCCTCGGCAAGCTCGCGGCAAGCATTCGCGACATGCGCCTCGTGCTGGCCAAAGATCGCGACGCGATATCCGTCCGACAGCAGTGCACGGGCGGTCGCGAGTCCTATTCCCGAGGAACCGCCCGTTACAACCGCAATCCTGGATCCGGACCCGTCGCTCATGCGGCGGCGTCCATCGCTGCAAAAAGCGATAGTGGTGGATGAGCCTCTGCGTCCGTCACCACATCGATCAGGAGAGGCTTTCCATCAGAAATCCCCCTGCGCAGATGTTCGGCCAGCAAAGCCGGGTCGGAAATCCTCACGGCAGCGCAACCGCAGGCTTCGGCAATCCGGCTGTGGTCGACGTCGCCCAGATGGCACGCGGACGTGTAGTTTCTGAATTTTACCATCTCCGCATCCCGCTGATATCCGAGGATGCCGTTGTTCAGCAGGATGATGGTGATAGGCAGCTCCATCCTGATCATCGTTTCCAGTTCTGCCCAGCTATGAGCAAAGCCGCCATCCCCGACGACTGCCACGACAGGTCGTGTGGGATCGGCGACCTTGGCGCCGAGCGCGAGCGGCAGTCCCCAGCCGAGACCGGCCAGACCTCTCGGCGTGATAAAGCGGGTGCCACCTGCGACGGCACGCAACTGGCCGAGAATCCACATCGACGAGTAGCTGGCATCCGCCACGACGGTGACATCGGGTGACAGGAGCGTCTGCAACTCAGCCATCAGCCGTTCCGGCCGGATCGGGCTGGCGTTACTGCTTGAGAACGGCAGGCGATCCGCTTCGAAGTGTGACCAGAATCCTCTGATCCGCTCCTCCAGGCCCGCGCGCCCTGAATGGCGGGCGGAAAGGTCGAGGGCCGACAGAGCACTGCACAACGCCGCGATCGTTTCCCTGGCGTCGCCCGCGAGGCGGAGCGCCTCGTAGTTACGGCCGATTTCGCAGGGATCGACGTCGATATGAACGACCTTCGCCCCTGCCGGGATCTGGCGCCAACTGTCGGTTCCGTTCTGATTGGTCCTCGTGCCGATGAGGACCACGAGGTCGACCTCGGAGATCAGCGCCTGCGAATAGCGGCCGAGCGAACGAGGCCCGGTGAGTGCGCCGAGGACTCCCAGCGACAGCGGGTGGAATTCATCGACTGCGCCCTTGCCCATATTTGTCGTATAGACCGGAAGGCTGGCTTCCTCCTGGAGGCAGCTGAGTTCGTCGCTTGCGCCGGCGCAGTGCACTCCGCCGCCGGCGACGACCACAGGGGCGCGGGCCTGCGCGATAAGCTCGGCCGCCTTCTGTATGTCGGCATCGGATGGTCTGGTTCTGTCGAGGGGCCAGTTTCCGAGCGAGAGCGTTCGTGGCAGGGCGGGAGTTCCGCAAGGCGCGCGTGTCCGTCGTCAGAACATTTGGCACAACTCGCGGCGTAAATTAGCGGAGTGCGGGCCTCGTCCTGGGGGTTGATGTTAGGCGGCGAGCTTGCGGTGTTGCAAGCGCCGATGTTCGATGGTCTGTC
>JAEZXF010000446.1 GCA_023419995.1 Pseudomonadota bacterium
ACTTCCGGCTCCATGATGAAGTTAAGGAATTCATGGGCTTCCTCGACGCTCTTCGCGTCGGCGGGAATGGCCAGCTGGTCGAACCACATCTGCGCGCCTTCCTTGGGCACCACATAGGCCACCTCGACGCCCTGGTCGGCCTCGGCAGCACGGTCGGCCGCCTGGAAAACGTCGCCCGACCAGCCGATGGCCGCGCAGATGTCGCCGTTGGCGAGCGCGTTGATGAACTCGGAGGAGTGGAACTTGCGGACGTGCGGCCGGACGGACAGCAGCAGCTCCTCGGCCTTGGCGAGGTTCGCCTCGTCCTTGCCGTTGGGGTCGAGCCCGAGATAGTTCAGCACCGTCGGGACGATGTCGGTCGGAGAATCGAGGAAGTAGACGCCGCAGTCGGCGACCTTGGCGATCTGCGCGGGATCGAACACGACGCTCCACGAGTCGACCTCGTCGATGCCGAGCGCCTCCTTCACCTTCTGCACGTTGTAGCCGATGCCGACGGTGCCCCACATGTAGTTGATGGAGTACTCGTTGCCGGGGTCGTAGGCGGCGGTGCGCTCGGAGACCACGTCCCACATGTTCTTCAGGTTGGGCAGCTTCGACTTGTCGAGCTTCTGGTAGACGCCCGCCTCGATCTGGCGCACCATGAACGGGCTCGCCGTCGGCACGACCACGTCGTAGCCGGAAGCGCCGGCGAGCAGCTTGGTCTCGAGGATCTCGTTGGAATCGAACACGTCGTAGACGACACGGATGCCGGTCTTGGCGGTGAATTCCTGGATGATCGAATCGTCGATGTAGTCCGACCAGTTGTAGACGTTGACGACACGCTCCTGCGCCTGTGCGCCGAAGGCCAGCACGGCGGCGGCCAGCGACGCGGTTGAAAGCAGGATTGCCTTGCGGATCATGGTGTTCTCCTCTGTCAAAGCTCGCTTCCGGGCTCTCGTGGAGCAGGCTCCCGGCCCGGTTGATCGGTGAAAAGCCTATTGACGTTTTCGCGCCGCCACAAGCGCGAAAACGCGCGCCGCATTCACAGATAGGTCGTGCGTTCGAGCGGCGTGATCTCGCCCCAGAAGGCGAGGATCTCGGCCCGCTTGAGGTCCTTGTAGACCTTGGAGAGGAGCGGCCCGAGCGCGCGCTCGACGAAGCGGCCCTTGGCCATGAGCTGGAGGGCGTCGTCCATGTCGTCGGGCAGGAACAGGCCCTCGTCCTCGTAGGCGTTGCCCTGCACCGGCGGCGGCGGCACGGCCCTGGCCTCGATGCCCTCGACCATGCCCTGGATCACGGCCGCCATCACCAGATAGGGATTGGCGTCGGCGCCGGCGATGCGGTGCTCGACGCGGCGGTTCTCCTCGTTGGAGACGGGGATGCGCAGCGCTACCGAGCGGTTGTTCTCGGCCCAGACGGCGCGCGTCGGCGCATAGGAGCCGGGGGTGATGCGGCGGAAGCCGTTCCACGTGTTGATGAACAGCAGCAGCGATTCCGGCATCGTCTTCAGGAGGCCGGCGACGGCGGATTCGAGCCGGGGCCTGCCTTCGCTGCCGGCGAAGATGTTGCGGCCGTCCGGCCCCAGCACCGAGGCGTGGACGTGCATGCCGTTGCCGGCATATTCGAGGAAGGGCTTGGCCATGAAGGTGGCGGTCAGCCCGTGGGCGCGGGCGCAGCCCATGACGATGCGCCTGAGCAGGATGACGTCGTCGGCCGCCTTGAGCGGATCGGCCCGGTGCTTCAAGTTGACCTCGAACTGGCCGGGCGCGGCCTCCTTGATGATGGTGTCGATGGGCAGGCTCTGCGCCGCGGCGGCGTCGCGGATCATGTCGAACAGCTCGGCATGCTCGGCGAGGTCGTCGAGCCCGTACATGCGCAGCCGGTCCGGCCCCGCCATGGCGCCGACCGGCGCGGGCATGCCGTCGTCCCAGTCGGTCTCGGGGTCGAGCAGGTAGAATTCGAGCTCGAAGGCGACGACCGGGAAGAAGCCCTTGTCGTTGACCTCGGCGATCTTTTTCTTCAGCACCTGCCGCGGGTCGGCCATGAAGGGCTCGCCCTCGGGCGTGAAGGTCTGGAGCAGCACCTGCGCAGTCTTGCGCTTGGCCCAAGGCACGATGGCGAGCGTGCCGCGCGTGGCGCGGCAATAGCCGTCCTGGTCGCCGGTCTCGATGTGCAGCCCGGTCTCGGTGACCTCGCGGCCCCACACGTCGAGGCCGTGCAGCGACATCGGGAAGTTGACGCCTTCCTGGAAGGCCTTCTTGAGCGCGTCGGCCGGCGCCCACTTGCCGCGCATGACGCCGTTGGGATCGACGATCAGAAATTCGACGGCTTCAAGATCGGGATGCGCTTCGACGAAGGCGCGATACTCGCGTTCGTGATCGGGAGAGACAAACCGGCTGGACTCTTCGGCGTCGCGGGACGAAATGTCCGGCGTGTCTGGTTCGGATCTGCGTTTTGCTTCGGATATACGCTTGCTTCCGGGCTCCAGAACGCCCGATGACTGTGACCTCAAGATAGACCTGTCGGGTTGTTTCGGCTTTTTCCAGCCTGCCCCTGCGCCCCGACTCTGTCAATGGGGCGTCGGAAGGCCGCTGACGCCGGGCCGGTTCGGGCGCGCCATGCGGCGCACCTCGATCGCGATGTGGACCATCAGCGCGGCGAAGACGATCGCCCCGCCGAGGACGGTGCGCGAGGCCGGCACCTCGCCGTGCACCAGCCACACCCAGATGGGGCCGAACAGCGTCTCGAAAGTGGCGAGAAGCGCGGTGTAGGCCGGCGCGATCAGGCGGGCGCCGATGGCGTAGAAGGCGAGCGCCAGCCCGAGATTGATCGCGCCGAAGGCGAACAGGAAGCCCATGTCGCGCGGCGAGACGTGGAGCGTCTCGGCCTGGGTGGCGGCCACGGCGCCGGCGATGATGACGCCGAGGAAGGTGGCGGGCGTCATGCGCACATGCGCGAAGCGGCGCATCAGCACGGTGGAGACCGAGAAGGCGATCATGATCAAGAGCGCCAGCCCGTCGCCCACGAACGACATGCCGCTGCCGATCGACCCCGACACCATGACGCCGACGCCGACGATGACGGCGGCGATCGCCGCCCATGTCGCGCCGGAGACGCGGACGCCCAGCACGACGAAGGACAGCAGCGCGGCCATCAGCGGCCCACCGGCCTGGATCAGCAGGATGTTGGCGACGGTGGTATGCGCGAGCGCCAGCACGAAGAAAGAGGTCGAGACGGTGAGGCAGAGGGCCACCGCCAGCCCGGGCAGGCCCATGCCGCGGAAGAGCTGGACCGTGCCACGCACGCCGTCGCGCCACAGCATGAAGCCGAGCAGGAACGCGGCCGCCCAGAACGAGCGCCAGAACACCGCCGTCCACGGATCGGCCACCTCGATGAAGCGGGCGATGACGCCGCCGAGGCTCCAGCACAGCGCGGCGAGGAAGACGAAGAGAAAGCCGGCCCGCTCGTCGCGCGCCGCACCCGACATGGTGGGAGTAGAGGTGTCGCTCATCGACGCATACGATCCGGAAAGAGAGGTGGGCAGCCGGGCAGCCCGTCGCCGCCGTTGCCTGCATTTGCAGCTAGAGTCAATCTCGGCCGCCCGCGTGATCCAGCGCGGCGATCCCGTTGTGGCACCGGCCCTGCAGCCGCGAGCGACACCGTCTCGCGGCGGCACCGGCGAACTCGTGTTGCGTCGGTTCCGGCTCGGGCGGAAGCACGCAGGGCAAGATTGTTCTTGCGCGCTCGATCCAAGCGGCAGCGATGGGCGGACGTGGAGCGCACGCCGGCGGCCAGCGTATCACCGTCACCGGCGGCATTTTCTTCGCGAGCCCGGACGACGCCGGCACCCAAGGCTTGGGGCTGAAGGGATCCTACGCCCATGTCGAGGCCGGGACGACCGAAACGGCCCCTACATGGCCGGCCGGGCAGTCACCGTGAGGGGCACGCTCTCCGGTTGCGAGAGGAACTTCGACCGCATGCCCGGTTCAACCACCGCGACTTCATCGAGCCGAACACGGTGACGTGTATGGAGAAGCCGCGAGGACCCGCGGCCGCATTCGCCGATGCGTCGAGTTCGGCTACATCCGCCCCTTTCCCGCGGCAGATGCGGGCCCCGCCCCGCAGCCCCTACTGGAAGTCGAAGGCGGAAAGCCCGGTCGCCATCTCGTCCAGCCCCAGCGGGCGGGTCACCGGCGGCTCGATGCGCGAGAGGCAGCCGACGCGCTCGCACAGGCGGCAGGCGGGGCCGACCGGCGTCACCCTGCCGTCGGCCGGCAGCGCGGCGGCGTAGACGATCTCGTCCTTGAAGCCGATGTCGCAGCCGACGAGGACGGCGGTGCGGCGCGGGCGCTCCGAGAACGCGCCCTGCGGGCCCTCGAGCGTGCGCGCCAGCGTCAGGAAGGCGGCGCCGTCCGGCATCTCCACCGCCTCGACCAGGATCTGGCCGGGCTGGGCGAAGGCCGCGTGGACGGCGAGCTTGGGGCAGCCGCCGCCGAAGCGGGCATGCGGAAAGCCCTGCGCGCCGGCGCGGCGGAAGCGGTTGCCGGCATTGTCGGCCTCCAGCATGAAGAACGGCACGCCGGACTGGCCCGGCTTCTGCATCATCGTCAGCCGGTTGGCCGCCTGCTCGAACGACACGCCGAAGCGCGAGCGCAGCACGTCGAGGTCGTAGCGCGACCTCTGCGCCGCGGCGAGGAAGGCGGAATAGGGCATCATCAGCGCATGGGCGGCGTAGCGGCCGAGCTCGAACCGGGCGAGCCGGCGCGCCTCGTCCGACGACAGCTTCAGCGTCCTGATCTCGGCCGCCACCGCCACCTGGCAGCGGATCAGGCACGCCTCCATCGCCACCTCGCGCAGCTGGTCGAAGGGCGAAAGCCGCTCGGAGATGAACAGGCGCTGCGAGTGGCGGTCGTAGCGGCGGCGCCAGTTGGGCATGGTGGCGACCGGCAGCACCTTGACGACGATGCCGTGCTCGCGCCGGAGCCAGCCCTTCAGCGCCCCGTAGAGGTCGTCGCCCGGCTGGAGAAGCTGGGCGAAGGCCTCCGTCTCCTCCTCCAGCGCGGGAAACCAGTTGGCGCGGCGCTCGAAGGTCTCGCGCACCTCGTCGATCGGCAGGCGCGCCGAGGACAGCGTCGTCGCCCTGCCCTCGCGGGCCAGGAGCTCCGACAGGTCCGACAGCCGCTCCGCCTGCTCGCGATAGGCCCGGTAGAGCTTGATGATGGCGGCCGAGGCGTTGGGTGCGGCATCGGCGATCTCGACCATCTCCTGGTCGCCGGGCAGCTCGCCCGCCAGCAGCGGGTCGGCGAAGACCTCGCGCAGCGCGGCGATGGAGCCCGTCCCCTCGGCCTGAAGCTCCTCCGGCTCGACATGGTAGACCGACGCCAGCTTGAGGATGAGCTGGACGGTCAGCGGCCGCTGGTTGCGCTCGATCAGGTTGAGATAGGAGGGCGAGATGCCGAGCCCCTCGGCCATCGCCGTCTGGGTCAGGCCCTTGGCGTTGCGGATGCGGCGGATGCGCGGTCCGGCAAAGATCTTCTGTTCGGCCATGACGCTGCCCTCGGACCCCGCATTGACCGGCTTTTACAACATCGACCGGATCACGGATTTTACAATCTTCACAATTTTACAGAGCGACAGAGTCAAACGCAACACAGGTTTGCTCGAATTATCCGGAGCTTTTCGCCATTTTCCTCGTTGTTTTCGGCAGCGCAATGTAAACGAAGTCACATCGAGATCGCACCTCCCATGCGGTCCGCCTTGCCACCGTCAGATTGCAGGAGAGTGTCTATGACCGATTTTTACAACCTCGTCCCCTCCGCGCCCGAAGGCCGCTTCGAGGGCATCGAGCGCCCCTATTCCCCGGAGACCGTCCAGCGCCTGCGCGGCTCGGTGCAGATCAGGCACACGCTGGCCGAGAACGGCGCCAACCGGCCGTGGAAGCTCGTCCACGAGGAAAGCTTCGTCAACGCGCTCGGCGCGATGACCGGCAACCAGGCCATGCAGCAGGTGCGCGCCGGACTGAAGGCCATTTATCTCTCCGGCTGGCAGGTCGCCGCCGACGCCAATACGG
>JAEZXF010000448.1 GCA_023419995.1 Pseudomonadota bacterium
AACGCCCGCATCGTCGACCCCTCGCGCGATCTCGACGAGACCGGCACCGTCATCGTCGAGGGCGGGACGATCCGCGCCGCCGGCGCTTCGGCACGCAACCAAGGCACGCCCGAGGGCGCTTCCGTCGTCGACTGCGCCGGCCGGGCGATCCTGCCGGGGCTGGTGGACGCGCGCGTCCATGTCGGCGAGCCGGGCGCGGAGCATCGCGAGACCATCGCCTCGGCAAGCCGGGCGGCGGCGGCCGGCGGCGTCACCTCGATCGTCACCATGCCCGACACCGACCCGGTGATCGACGACGTGGCGCTGGTCGAGTTCGTGCTGCGCACGGCGCGCGACACGGCGAGCGTCAACGTCTTTCCGGCCGCCGCCATCACCAAGGGCCTCGAAGGCCGGGAGATGACCGAGTTCGGCCTGCTGCGCGAGGCGGGCGCGGTCGCCTTCACCGAGGGCCGCCACACGATCGCGTCGAGCCTCGTCATGCGCCGCGCGCTCACCTATGCGCGCGACTTCGGCGCGGTGATCGACCACGAGACGCAGGATCCCGACCTCGCCTCGTCCGGGGTGATGAACGAGGGGCTCTATGCGAGCTGGCTCGGCCTGCCCGGCATCCCGCGCGAGGCGGAAGCCATCCCGCTCGAGCGCGACCTGATGCTGGCGCGGCTGACGCGCAGCCGCTACCACGCGGCCAAGCTGTCGACCGCGATGTCGGCGGCGGCGATCGCCCGCGCCAAGGCGGACGGCGCGGCCGTCACGGCGGGGGCGTCGATCGCCAGCCTGACGCTGAACGAGAACGACGTCGGCGAGTACCGCACCTTCTTCCGGCTGTCGCCACCGCTGCGCGGCGAGGACGACAGGCTGGCCATGGTCGAGGCGCTGCGCGACGGCACCATCGACATCCTCGTCTCCTCGCACGACCCGCAGGACGTCGACACCAAGCGCCTGCCCTTCGCCGACGCCGAATCCGGGGCGATCGGGCTGGAGACGCTGCTTGCGGCCGCGCTCAGGCTGTTCCACAGCGACGAGGTGCCGCTGATGCGCCTCGTCGAGGCGCTCTCCACCGCACCGGCGCGCCTCTACGGCCTGCCCGGCGGCACGATCGCGCCCGGCAGCGCCGCCGATCTCGTCGTGGTCGATCTCGACTATCCGTGGGTCGTGCGCGAGGAGGATATCCGCTCGCGGTCGAAGAACACCTGCTTCGAGGGCGCGCGGCTCCAGGGCAAGGTCTTGCAAACGCTGGTGGCTGGCCGCACAGTCCACACCGCCTGACGCGGGGCGCCGCGGCCCGGCGCGGATCGCCTTCGCCGCCGGGCCTTCAGGGAGGGGAAAGCCGCATGACGACCATCATTCTCGCGCTCGCCTTCGGCTATCTTCTCGGTTCGATCCCGTTCGGGCTGCTGATCACCCGCGCGGCGGGTCTCGGCGACGTGCGCAAGATCGGCTCCGGCAACATCGGCGCCACCAACGTGCTGCGCACCGGCAGCAAGAAGCTCGCCGCGCTCACCCTGCTGCTCGACGCGCTGAAGGGCACGGCCGCCGTGCTCGTCGCGGCAAACTGGGGCGTCGAGGCGGGGATCGCCGCCGGCCTGGGCGCCTTCCTCGGCCATCTGTTCCCGGTCTGGCTCGGCTTCAGGGGCGGCAAGGGGGTGGCCACCTATCTCGGCGTGCTCGGCGCGTTCTCGTGGCAGGCGGCGCTGGTCTTCGCCGCGGCGTGGCTGGCGGTGGCGATCCTGACCCGCTACTCGTCGCTGTCGGCGCTGGTCGCGGCCGTGGCCTCGCCGCTCGCGCTTCACCTGCTCGGCTACCCGCAGCACGCTGCGGTGCTTGCCGTCATGAGCCTCATCGTCTTCGTCAAGCATCGCGAGAACATCGCGCGGCTTCTGTCGGGGACGGAATCGAAGATCGGCCAGAAAGGCTGACCGCGATGGCGCCGGCGGGACCCGACCTCTCCGACCGGCAGCGCCTCCACTGGCTGCGCCTCATCCGCAGCGAGAATGTCGGGCCCGTCTCGTTCCGGGCGCTCATCAACCGCTTCGGCTCGGCGGAGGCCGCGCTCGCCCACCTGCCCGAGCTCGCGCGCGCCGGCGGCGCGGCGCGGACGGGCCGCATCCCTTCCGAAGCCGACGCGCTGGCCGAGCTCGAGACCGCGCACCGTTTCGGCGCGCGCTTCGTCGCCGTCGGCGAGCTGGACTATCCGCCGATGCTTCGCGTCATGGACGCACCGCCGCCGCTGATCGCCGTCCGCGGCGACGCGCGCTTCTTCCAGCGCCCGTCCGTCTCCATCGTCGGGGCGCGCAACGCCTCCGGCGCCGGCACGCGAATGGCGCGCATTCTCGCCTCGGGGGTCGGACAGGCGGGCTACGCCGTGGTCTCGGGTCTCGCGCGCGGCATCGACGCGGCCGCGCACGAGGCGAGCCTCGCCACCGGCACGGTGGCGGTGCTGGCCGGCGGGCTCGACCGTCCCTACCCGCCCGAGAACATCAAGCTCGCCGACAGGATCGCGGCCGAAGGCGCGCTGGTCTCGGAGATGCCGTTCGGCTGGGAGCCGCGCGCCCGCGACTTCCCGCGCCGCAACCGGCTGGTCGCCGGGCTGGGGCTGGGGCTGGTCGTGGTCGAGGCGGCGCAGCGCTCCGGCTCGCTGATCTCGGCGCGGCTGGCCAACGAGATGGGCCGCCTCGTCTTCGCCGTTCCCGGCTCGCCGCTCGATCCGCGCGCGGCCGGCACCAACGGGCTGCTCAAGGACGGCGCGATGCTGGTCACCGAGACGCGCGACATCGTCGATGCGCTCGCGCCGCTTCTG
>JAEZXF010000471.1 GCA_023419995.1 Pseudomonadota bacterium
GCTCGAACGGCAGCGAATATGCGGCGCTTTCCGGCCATCTGGCGCGGCGCGGCTATCTGGTGATCCATCCGACCTTCGGCGACGCCATCGACATCGTCGCGCGGGAGGAGCCCGAGCTCGGGCTCGATCCCGAGGCCGACCTGTCCGGCTGGACCGCGATGCCCGGCATCAGGGCGCGGCTGCACGAGATCCTGCATGCGCCGGAAAGGTGGGTGGCGCGCCTGGCCGCCGTCCGCGACCTCATGGCGATGCTTCCGCAGATCGCCGAGGCGACCTGCGGCGCGCCGGTGGACGGGCTTCCCGGCGCGATCGCCGGGCATTCGTTCGGCGCCTACACGGCGCAGCTCCTGGCCGGGGCGGAGATCAACCTGCCCGGCGAGGGGCCGCGCGGCTTCCGCGACGGGCGCTTCGCGGCGGCGGTGCTGCTCAGCGCGCAGGGCCGCGACCAGCAGGGCCTGCGCGACGGCTCGTGGGACGGGATGACCGGCCCGGTGCTCACCGTCACCGGCACGCTCGACCGGGGCGCGAAGGGCGGCGACTGGAACTGGAAGTCGGAGCCCTACGAACTCGCGCCGCCCGGCGGCAAGTACCTGGCGGTGCTGGAGGAGGGCGACCATTTCCTCGGCGGCCTGACGGAGCGCGACACGCAGCGCCACGTCCACGCCCAGCGGGAGGCGGTCAGGCAGATCACGCTCGCCTTCCTCGACGCCCACCTGCGCGGGCGGGAGGCCGCCTCCGGCTGGCTCGGCTCCATCGGCGACGCGGTCGGCGACTGCCGCCTCCTCTTCAAGCGGAAATAGCCGTCATGACCCCGTCGGGACGGCAAGACGAAAACCATTCCATCCATGGGAACAGACTGATGTTTCAACCCCTCTCCGGCGTGCGCGTCATCGATATCACGCAGGTGCTTGCCGGCCCGTACGCCGCCTACCAGCTCGGTCTGATGGGGGCGGAGCTCCTCAAGATCGAGACGCCCAGCGCCGGCGACTGGTCGCGCGGCAACGGCATGCTGCCCGACCTCAACCGGGAAGGCATGGGGCTGGCCTACCTCACGCAGAACGCCAACAAGAAGTCGCTGACGCTGAACCTCAAGGCGCCGGAAGGCCTCGCCATCATGAAGCGGCTGATCGAGAGCGCCGACGTGTTCATCGAGAACTTCCGCCCCGGCACGATCGAGCGGTTGGGCCTGTCCTTCGAGGTCGTGCGCGCGATCAACCCCAAGATCGTCTACTGCTCGATCTCGGCCTTCGGGCAGGACGGGGAGCTGAGCCACCGTCCGGCCTACGACCACGTCATCCAGGGCATGTGCGGCATCATGAAGACGACCGGCGGCCCGAACACGGGGCCGCAGAAGGTGGGCGCGCCCTATGTCGACTACGCCACCGGCCTCAACGCCGCGTTCGCCATCGTGTCGGGGCTGCACGAGACGCGGCGGACCGGCGAGGCGGTGCATCTCGACGTCGCGATGCTCGACAGCTCGATGCTGCTGATGGCGTCGCTCGTCACCGGCCACCTGACGGCCGGCTGGATGCCGAAGCCGGCGGGCAACGAGGCGTGGAGCCAGAGCGCGTCCTCGGGCGCGTTCGAGACCGCCGACGGGCTGCTGATGGTGGCGGCGAACAACGACAGGCAGTTCCGCGCGCTGTGCGCGGGGCTGGGGCGGCCCGACATCCTCGACGACGAGCGCTGGAGCACTCCGCAAAGCCGGCAGGAGAACGCGGCGAGCCTCAGGACCGAGCTCGTGGAGATCTTCCGCTCGGCCGGGGCCGACGAATGGGAGCAGGCGCTCGACGCCGCCGGGGTGCCCGCGGCGAAGGTGCGGTCGCTCGACGAGGTGCTGGCCGAGGGCCAGGCGCAGACGCGGGCTTTCGCGCGCGCCATGCGATGGGATCGCGAGCCGCGCGACATCCACCTGCCGACGCTGGGCTTCAAGGCCAACCGGGAGGTGGTCGCGCCGACGACGCCGCCGCCCGAGCTCGGCGCCGACACGCGCGCCGTGCTGAGGGACCTCGGCCTCAGCGAGGGAGAGCTTGCCCGCCTGGCGGAGAAGGCCGTCATCTGACGCCGGCGCCGGGTGCGCGCCGGGTCTCAGCACCTGCGGACGATGTCGCGCGGGGAGACCCCGTACTTGCGGCGGAACATGGTGCTGAAGTGCGAGGAGCTGTTGAAGCCGTGGTCGTAGGCGATCGCGGTGATCGACGCCCCCTCGTTGCGCGAGATCCGGTCGTAGGCCAGCTGAAGGCGGCGGTTCCAGATCCATTCCATCGCCGACATGTCGCAGTGGCGGAACAGGAGATGCAGGTAGCGCAGCGACATGCCGTTGGCCGTCGCGACCTTCTCGAGGCTGAGGCCGGGCTCCGCGATGTGGCCCTCGATCCATTGCTGCACCGAGCGCAGCCGGGCGCGCTGCACCGAGCCCTCGGCCGCCGGCAGGTCGCCCTCGGCCGCCAGCAGCGCAAAGGCCAGCATGTCCATCAGCTGGCTGCCGAGGCCCGACCGCGCCTTGACGTCGAGCTTCGAGCCCTCGGTCGCCAGGGTGGCGCAGAACTCGGTGGCGATGCGGCCGAGCCCCTGCGTGGTGTTGAGCGACGCCGAGACGGGGATCTGCTCGCGGGGAAAGCGCTGGGCGAAATCGTCCCTCGGCAGCTCGAGATAGAACGACCGCACCTCGCCGTGGCACTGCAGCTCGTACTGCTCCGTGGCGGAGAAGATCGCGCCGCGGGCGGCATTCGAGACGTGGGTTTCGCCGCGCTGGAGGACGCTGAGGTTGCCGCGATGCAACAGCTGCAGGTAGTAGCAGTCCTTGTCGAGCTGCGAGATGTGCCGCCGGTTGCGGCGGATGCGCTGCTCCGACAGCAGGATGTCGGTCAGGACCACCTCGCCGAACTTCGCCTCGCGGATGAAGCCGCGATAGTCCTGCGGCCGCGTCGCCTCGACGTCGACATGGACGTAGACGTCGCATATCGCGTCGCGCCAGGCGTCGTAGCGCTTTCCCGGCGCGAGGCTGTCCGTCGAGAATACGAGGTCCATGGGCTCCTCCACCCTTGGCCGAGCGCGACCAGTTCTTCGGACGATGCCCGCCCGCTCCCCTTCCAGCCTTGCTCACTCACGAGTGAACGTAATCCGCAATATCTCCGCCGTCCAGCCGGCAATCGGCCGACTGCACTGTGGTGAAAATCTCCTGCGTCCGCAGACAAGAAGCGCATAGCCGGCGCCGCTAAACCTCTGCCATGGCCGCACACCCCTTCCACGGATCTGCGACCGAGGGAGGAACAGCATGCAGCTTTTCGGGCGCCTGACCCAGGAGCAGATCGTCTTCGGCCTCGCCGTCCTGCTGTGCATCGGCTTCGCCGTCGCGCTGCCCGGCTTCATGACCACGAACAACGTCCTGAACCTCGTCCGCAGCGTCTCGATCCTCGGCATCCTCGGCGTCGCCATGGGGCTGGTGGTGATCGGCCGTGGCATCGACCTGTCGCTCGTCGCGCTGATGGCGGTATCCGTGGCGTGGACGCTGCAGCTCGTCGCGAGCGGCGTGCCGCTGCCCATGGCGGTCGCCATGGGGCTTGCCTTCAGCCTCGCCGCCGGCGCGGTCACCGGCTGCCTCGTCGCCTATGTCGAGATCCCGGCGATCTTCGCCACGCTCGCCATGGGCACGCTGATCTACGGCTTCGGGCGCTATTTCCTCTTCGGCCTCGACGTCGTCTACATGCCAGAAGCGGCGAGGCCGCTCCTGTGGCTGGGGCAGGGCACGCTTCTCGGCGTGCCGGTGCCGATCTTCCTGTTCGCGGGCGTCTGCCTCCTCGGCTACCTCGTCCTGCGCTACACGCGGTCGGGCCGCTATCTGCGCGCCGTCGGCGACAACATGCTCGCCGCGCGCATCGCCGGCGTTCCGACCCGCCCCGTCGTCGTCCTGCAATACGTGCTGTCGTCGCTGATCGGCTACGCCGCCGGCATCGTCACGGCCGCCTCCGTCGCCAGCATGAACACCCGCGTCGCGCTTTCCACCTACGTCTACGACGTCATCCTCGTCGTGGTGCTCGGCGGCATCGGGCTTTCCGGCGGCAAGGGCGGCATCCGCAACGTCGTCGTCGGCACGCTGCTGATCGGCGTACTGCTCAACGGCATGACGATCATGGACATCCAGTACACGGTCCAGAACGTCATCAAGGGCATCATCCTGCTTACCGCCATCGTGATCGACACGATCCTCAATCCCCGCGACGAGCAGACCGCTCAGCAGGGAGACATCTAGCCTTGTTCTCAACCGGGAGGAGAAACATGCGACTGCTCAACACCGCCTTGCTGGCGACCACCCTCATGGCCTGCGCCGGAACGACCCTCGCGCAGGGGATCGACGACCCGACACGCGAGCCCTACTACAGCGCGTTCGAAGGCAAGCGCGTCGCCTTCGTGCCCGTCGCCATGGGCATGGACCTCACCGAAGGCTGGGTCGCCGGCCTCAAGGAAGCGCTGGAGCCGCTCGGCGTCACCGTCGACATCCGCGACCCGAACTGGAGCACGGATGCGGGCGCGCAGGCCGTCACCTCGCTGATCGCCGAGAAGCCGGACGCCATCGTCGTGCACAACCCCGACGTGCAGTCCTACGCGCGGCTTCTGCGCCGAGCCGAGCAGGAGGGCATCTACGTCATCCAGGTCAACATGCGCTCCAGCTACTCGACCGACGCCTTCGTCGGCGCCGACTATGTCGGCATGGGCCAGCAGATCGGCGAGCGCCTGGTCGAGATATGCTCCCCGGCCAAGGGCGGCAGCGGCAAGATGGCGATCACCCAGGGCGTGCTGACGGCGGCGGCGAGCGTCTATCAGATGCAGGGCATCGAGAACGTGCTGTCGCAGCACCCCGACATCCGGATCGTCTCCAACCAGGCCGCCGACTGGGACGCCACCAAGGCCAAGAACATCGCCGCCACCGTCATCCAGCAGCATCCCGACCTGTGCGCGATCACCGGCTTCTGGGACGTGATGGACGTGGGCACCGCTGCGGCGATCAAGGAATCGGGCAAGGACGTCTACCTGATGACCCAGGGCGGCGGGAACAAGATGGCCTGCGACGGGCTGGAGAACGGCACCTATTCGGAGGTCGTCGTCTACAACGTGCCGGGACAGGCGCGCGACATGGCGACGATGA
>JAEZXF010000482.1 GCA_023419995.1 Pseudomonadota bacterium
CGCCGATGCCGACCGCCGCCTTCCAGAGCCAGCGCGACTTCCGCCTCGATCCGCAGGTGATGGCCGGGCAGCTTGGCCGCGCCTCGGCCTCGGCCGAGAGCCTCGCCGCCGGCGACATCGCCGAGCGCATCCTGGGCGACCGGAGCGGCGCGAACATGATGCTCGTGGGCTTCGCCTATCAGCAGGGCTGGCTGCCGCTGCCGCTGGAGGCGATCCGCAAGGCCATCCGGATGAACGGCGCGGCGGTCGGCTTCAACCTGACCGCCCTCGACCTCGGCCGGCTCGCCAGCCACGACCCCGCTGCGGTCGGCGGGATGACCGGGCCAGCTTCGTCGCAGACGGTGCCGGAAGACCTCGCCGCGCTGGTCGCCCAGCGCGCGGCTCATCTGGCGGCCTATCAGGGCGAGGGGCTGGCGCGGCGCTTCCGCGACGCGATCGGCCGCCGCCGGGAGGCGGCGGTGCGGATCGCGCCGGGCAGCACCGAGGTCAGCCGCGCCGCGGCCACTGCCCTTTCGCGGGTCATGAGTTACAAGGACGAGTACGAGGTGGCGCGGCTCTACTCGACGGCCGAGTGGCGCCGGATGATCGAGAGCGAGTTCGAGGGCGTGCAGGGCATGAAGCTGCTTCTGGCGCCGCCGCTCCTCAGCCGCGTCGACCCGGGGACGGGACGCCCGCGCAAGCACGCCTTCGGGCCGTGGATATTCCCCGTCCTGCGCATGATGGCGCGCTTCAGGGGCCTGCGCGGCACCGCGCTCGACCCGTTCGGCTACACCGCCGAGCGGCGCTCGGAGCGGGCGCTGATGGCCGAGGTGGAAGCCGCCGTCGCCCGCATGGCGCGCGACCTGACCGCCGCCAACCGCCCCGCGTGCCTCGCCTATCTCGCCGCGGTCGACGAGATCCGCGGCTTCGGCCCGGTGAAGGAAAAGGCGCTGGCCGGCTTCAACGCCCGCAAGGCCGGCCTCCTGGCGCCACTCCACGACTGACGCCTGCGCATCGGCGCGGTTCCCTCGGCCGCCGGCGCGCCCGGGGCGGTAGCGGCATTCCGGCATCCGTGATCCCGTCTGCCTCATAACCGGCTTGCGACGCCGGCCCGATCTGATCGGGTCGCTGCACACCTCGGTCTCGCCCTCACGAGGGCAACCTCGCCAGCGTATCCCCTTCGTGGGCGATATCGTCCTGTCGGGGAGCACCTGACCCGCTCGGGCGCGGTCATTGCACCGACGATCGCGTCCGCCACACCTTGAGCGTCGGCGAAGCCGGCGAGGTAAAACGATGGGATGGTGACTGGTACGCCGCCCGAGGCAAATATGCGAACGCCTATGTCGTTGAAATTGCGTTATAATCAGTGAAGCGGTGGGTGGGTGTTCTGGAACCGCAGCGTGTCCTCGGTCTCGTCTTATCGGCAGGAGCTGCCGCGACGATATTCCTCACCATGTTCTGTTGGATACTCCTCCGCTGAGGAAACACCGAACATCTACCATGTTGAACTACAGAGACAATCCGGAAGCACTCCTGTGCCTGTATTGACTACGTCAGCGGCGTGGCGCGTTGGATGATCCACGGAGTGACGAGTTCGTGGCATCTCCGGCCCGTCACGAAGATCTGCGTGCGTCATTTGCCGAACGGCGCCTCGGCCCTCAGTCGCTTGCCGCGCAGGCTGCGTCCGCGTGGCGGCGTCAACCGCATGTCGTCCCCTATCCAATGCCTTGGCGAGATACGTGGAGTTTCAGTCCTCGATTTCCGCCGCGATCGTCCTGGAGGCGCGCAGCATGAAGTACGCCGACGGCAGGTAGAGCAGATTCATGACGCACAAGGACAAGCGCAGCCCGTCGGCCTCGCCGTAGGAGATGGCGAACAGATCGCTCAGGCCGCCGGCCAGCACCGGCCCCATCCCCACCCCCATCAGGTTGGCGAACAGCAGCGCAATCGCAATCGCGGTGGCGCGCCGCGCGCTTCCGCAAACGGCATGCAGGCAGGAGAAGATCGGAGGCGCGGCGGCCATCATGACGGCCATGCCGATCCCGAAACAGATCAGAACCCCGCTCAGCGATGTCGATAGATACGATCCGAAGAACAGCGGCAGCGCCAGAAGAAAGCCGTAGCCCGGAATGCGCGCCAGCCATGCCGGGTTCTTCGCGCCCAGCCTGTCGCTGACCCACCCCCCCAGCGGATTTCCGACAAGGGATGCGAGAAGCGCGATGCCACCGTAATATGTCGATGCGTCGGCTACGCCCAGACCCTGCGTGCGCATGATGAACGAAACCATGAAGGCGATGACGCCATAGATCATGGTGTAGTACAGAACCATTCCGATCGCCGAATTCACGAAGGATTTCTTGCGGCGGAGTTCCTTCAGCACCTCGAAGAAACTTTCCTTGTTTTCGGATCGAATCCTGAATTGCGGCAGGTTGCGGGGTTCATTCAGCACGAAGGTGGTCAGGAGCACCAGCAACAATCCCGGCAGGCCGAAAGCCACGAAGGTCCAGCGCCAGCCATAGGC
>JAEZXF010000113.1 GCA_023419995.1 Pseudomonadota bacterium
GCGGTGAACCGGCCCTGCCGCACCAGGGGCGCGGCGAAGGCGTCGGTCGCGGCGGCGTCGATGCCGGGGCCGATCTCGTCGGCGCGGGCGATCAGCACCGGGAACACCTGCGGCGCGACGCCGGAAACGGTGAGGCCGCGAACGCGCGCGGTGCCCGAGCCGGCGAGCGCGGAGACGATGCCGTCGATCGACTTGCCGCTGGCCGACAGCGACCCCGTCAGGTCGGCGGTTCCGGCAAGGCCCGGCTCGCCGAGCAGCGCCTCGGCGCCGGCGCCCTCGAGGCGAAGCTGCGCCGAGAACAGGCCGGTCCCACCGTCGTTCCTGAAATCGACGATGCCCGAGGCCGCGCCGCCGAGGACGCCGGCGCGCAGGTCGGCGAGCGAAACCCCGTCGCGCGTGACGCGGAGCGTCAGCCGCGCATCGCGCGCCTCGCCGAAGGTGCCGGCGAGCAGGCGATCCGCCGCAAGCTCGATCTCGCCGGTGGCGGGCGTGGCCATCGCAGACGCGAAGGGCGCGGCCGGCCAGTCCTCGTCCCCCGCCGCCAGCGCCCCGGCGCCGGTCACCAGCTCGGCGACGGGCGCGAGGTCGAGATAATCCAGCGCCAGCGCACCGGTGACGTGCGGCAGGCCCTCGCGCAGCTCGGCGTTGAGGTCGCCGCTCAGCGGCGTCTCCGCCACCGCGCCCTCGAGCCCGGACAGCACCAGAAGCCCGCCGTCGAAGTCGAGGCCGGCCGACAGGCTGGCGGGAAGGCCGAGCCCCATGCCCGGCAGGCTCACGCCCGCAGTGGCCAGCCAGGGATCGAGGTCGGCCGCCTCCAGGCTGGCCGTGCCGTTGGCGCTCAGCCCCGCCTGCCCCAGCGCGGCCTCGCCGGAGAAGGCCAGCGAAAGCCCCTCTCCGGTCAGGGTGAAGGTCGTGCGGCCGCCGGTCTCCGGCACGCCGTCGAAGACGACCTTCGCCTGCGCGGGGCCGGCGAAGTCGAGCGGCAGCGCCGGCACGCCGAGCAGCGCATAGACGCCGGACGCCTCGTCGCCATCGATGGAGAGGTCGAAGCGAAGCGGGGCGGTCGCCGGCGCGGCGAGCCCTTCCGGCAGGCTCGCCGTCAGCGCCAGGTCCGCGCCGCCGAGAGTGCCCTTCGCCTCGACCGCAAGCCCCCTGGCCGCGTCGCCGCCGCCGGCCAGCGAGGCGACGAGGCTGAGCGAGGCATCCTGGTAGAGCCCGGGATAGGCATCGGCGCGGCGCAGCGCCTCGGCCGCGAACCGGTTCTGCGGAAACCGCTCGGCAAGGGCCGCGACCAGCGGCGCGAGGTCGGCGGCGATGAGGCTGGCGTCGAGATTGCCGGCCGGCGAGCCCGACAGGCCGGACAGCGTGCCGGTGGCGCTGACATTGGCGCCCGCCAGCCCGCCGATCGACAGCCGGTCGATCTCCAGCCTCCCGTCCTTGAGCCGCAGCGCCGTGTCGAGCGTTTCCGCCGTCAGGCCCGCCGCCGAGACCGGCCCGGCGACGATCGCCAGGTCGACGTCGCGGTCGGCAAGCCGCGTCTCGCCGCTGTCGCTGACGAAGAGCGAGGCGAAGGCGGCCATGCCCTCGACGTCGAGCCTGTCGCCGTCGAGCCGGAGCGACGCCGAGGCGCGCGCGCCGGCCGGCGTGCGGCTGTCGATCTCGCCGCGGAACCTCGCCGCGCCGAGCATCAGCTCGAGGTCGCTGAAGGTCTGGCGTTCGGCGGTCAGCGCGACGTCGGCGCTGAAGCCGGCGGCCGGCAGCCGGCGGATCGCGTCGTCCACGTCTCGCGCCAGCCACGCCGCGAAGCCCGAGGGCTGGCCGACGGCCAGCAGCAGCGACCCGTCGAAGCCGAGCGCCTCGCCGACCGAAAGCTCGCCCTTCGCCTCCAGCGTGGTGCGCCCCGGCAATGTGGCGCCGAGCGAGGCGACCGTCCATCCCGTCTCGGACGGCTCGGCGAAGAGGTGCAGGTCGCGCACCGTGGTGTCGCCGGCGACCACGGCGGGCAGCGCCACCTCGATCCGGCCGGGAATGGTCGGGCGCGGCATGTCGAGCAGGATCTCGTGCAATGCGGCGATGCGCTCCCTGAGGTCGATGCCGCCGGCATTCTCGGTCGCGGCGTCGTCGAGCTGGATCTGCGCGCCGTCGGCGCGGACGAGGAAGCGCGGCGCGGCGCCGAGATCGAACGAGGCGGAGCCCTCGGCCGTGTAGGGATCATCCGCCGCGCCTGTCTCGAAGCGGAACTCGCCGATGGTCAGCGCGGCATGATCGAGGTCGAACGCGCCGCTGAGCCGGTAGGCGGGGGGCGCCTGCCGCGCCCCGGCCTGCGCGGGCTCGGCCGTCACCGGCGCGTTGAGCCTGAAGGTGCCGGCATAGCGGGCGCGGCCGTCCTCGATGCGGGCGCTGCCGTCGCTCTCCAGCGCGAAGGGGTAGCGCTCCGGCCGCGCCTGCACCCGCAGTCGCATCCCGCCGTCGCCGCCCGCCTGCCCGGTGGAGACGTTGAGCGCCATGCGCATCCCGTCGAGGCGCAGCGAGCCGTCCATGCGCCATGGGCCGGTCAGCGCGCGCGCCGAAATGCCGGCGTTGACCTCGGTGAGATGGTGGATGCGCCCGCTGGCGGCATGGCGCAGCTCCACCCGCCCCTCGGTCACGGTCAGCTTCTCGAGCGAGATGTGGCTCGCCTCGACCGGCACCGACGGGCGCACCGCCCAGTCGAGCGCGCCGTCTCCGGCCAGGTCGACGGTGACCCGCGGCCGGACCAGCCGCATGTCGAAGATGTGGATGTCGCCGCGCATGAACGGCGCCAGCTCGGCATCCATGGAGAAGGTCTCGACCGTCATCGCCGTCTCGCCCGGCTCGACGCCCGAGACGACGACGTCGGTGAAGGTCACTGAGGGAAACGGCAGGAGGCGCGCGCTGGCCGAGCCGCGCACGGTGACGTCGCGGCCGAGGAGGCGCCCGGCCTCGCGCTCGAAATCGGCACGGTAGGAGGTCCAGTCGACAAAATAGGGGGCGACCAGTGCCGCCGTCAGCACCAGAACGATCAATCCGCCTATGGCGACGAACAGCCGGGCCACACCTTCTCCCGCCGAATCCTACCCATGCCCACGAGCAGATAACTTCACCACGTTGTCGACAAAGAGGCAAACAAAGAGGACCGGGGTGGTCGGGGGCCGGGGCAATTCAACGCATGGACGCTTGCGCCGCCCGTCACCTGCCTGCCGGCATCCTCTCCCCGTCAACGGGGAGAGGAAAGACTGCCGCGACGCCGTCGCTTCCCCTTCTCCCCGTTCACGGGGAGATGGTGGCCCGAAGGGCAGGATGAGGGGCGGCGCAAACGCTCCTGAATTGAACAGGACCGTCCCGCCGCGCCAGTGCGACCTGACCTCAGGCCGGAAGGACCTTGCCGGGGTTCATGATGCCGTGCGGG
>JAEZXF010000553.1 GCA_023419995.1 Pseudomonadota bacterium
CCGCCGCCCTTCTTCTCGGCGGTCAGCGACACCACCACGCCCTGCACGCCCGGCATGGATTTCACGGCGCGCTCGGCCGCCGCGCGCAGCGGCTCCAGCGCCTCGGCGCGCTCGGCCGCCACGGTGATGGAGAAGAACACCTTGTCGTTGACGATGACGATGGTGGACACCAGACCGAGCGAGACGATGTCGCCCTCGAAATCGGGTCCCTTGATCGTCCTCAGCGTGTCGAGGACGGCTTCCTTGGTGACGGACATGGCGACGGCTCTATCGGTCCATTAGATGCATCCGGGATAGATCAATTCATGGACGAAACCAAGCCGGCCTTGCGCGGCACGACATTTTGCCCGACCTTCCGGCGATGATCGACAAGCTCGAATACTTCCTGGCGCTGGCCCGCGCCCGCCATTTCGGCAAGGCCGCGGAGGAGCTCGGCATCGCCCAGCCGACGCTGTCCGCCGGGATAAAGCAGCTCGAGGACACGCTGGGCGTCATGCTGGTGCAGCGCGGCTCGCGCTTCCAGGGGCTGACGCCGGAAGGGGAGCAGGTGCTCGGCTGGGCGCGACGAATTGTCTCCGACGCGCGGGCCATGAAGGAGGAGATGCGCGCGTCGCGCCACGGCCTTTCCGGCCGGCTGCGAATCGCCGCCATCCCCACCGCGCTCGCCATGGTGCCGGCGCTGACCACGCCGTTCCGCGAGAAGCATCCCGGCGTCACCTTCACGGTTCTGTCGCGCACCTCGGTCGAGGTGCTGTCGATGCTGGGCAATTTCGACATCGACGCCGGCATCACCTATCTCGACAACGAGCCGCTCGGCCGCGTCGTCTCGGTGCCGCTCTATTCGGAGCGCTACCAGCTCATCACCGCGGCCGGAAACCCGCTTTCCGAGCGCGCGCAGGTGACGTGGAAGGAGGTGGCCGAGCTGCCGCTGTGCCTGCTGACCCCGGACATGCAGAACCGCCGCATCATCGACCAGCACCTTGCCGAGGCGAGCGTGACGGCGCGGCCGACGCTCGAATCGAACTCGATGATCCTGCTCTACGCCCACATCCGCACCGGCAAGTGGTCGTCGATCATGCCGCTGAACCTCGCCGAGACGCTGGGCCTGTCCGAACCGATCCGCGCCATCCCCATCGTCGAGCCGAACGCCAGCCACATCGTCGGCCTGGTGGCGGCCCAGCGCGAGCCGCGCACGCCGCTGGTGGCGGCGCTGCTCGACGAGGCCATGGCGCTGGCGGGCGGCTACGCGCCGCGCGGCTGAGCGCCGCTCGATAGAAGAAATCTATCAAACAACGGGACGCCGGTATTGATTCCGACGGGTTCCTTCGCTTTCCTAAGCACTTAGCGAGTTCCGCGAGGAACAGGGAGGGCGCTGCATGGTCATGCAGCAGCAAGGTACCGAAACCGCGGCGCGGGCCGCGCGCATCATCGAGGAGCTGCGCGACCTCGAAGGCCCGCTGCTGCCGATCCTGCACGGGCTGCAGGACGAGTTCGGCCATGTGCCGGCCGAGACGCTTCCCGCCATCGCCGAGGCGCTGAACCTGTCGCGGGCCGAGGTGCACGGCGTCGTCAGCTTTTACCACGATTTCCGCCGCGCGCCGGCCGGGCGCCACGTGCTCCGGCTGTGCCGGGCCGAGGCCTGCCAGTCGATGGGCGCCGAGGCGATCGCGCAGGAGGTCCGCCGCGTGCTCGGCGTCGACTTCCACGAGACGGCCGCCGACGGCTCGGTGACGCTGGAGCCGGTCTACTGCCTCGGCCTGTGCGCCTGCGCGCCCTCGGCGATGCTCGACGGCGAGCCCATCGGCCGGCTCGACGCCGGAACGGTGGTGGAGATCGCCGCGGAGGTGAGGCGATGAGGCCGGTGATCTACGTCCCCGCCGATTCCGGCGCGATGGCGCTGGGTGCCGGCCGGGTGGCGCGCGCCTTCGAGACCGAGCTGTTCCGGCGCGGGATCGACGCGAAGGTGGTGCGCAACGGCTCGCGCGGGCTCTACTGGCTGGAGCCGATGGTCGAGGTCGAGACCGCGGCCGGCCGCTTCGCCTACGGCCCGGTGTGCGCCTCGGACGTTGCCGCGCTGCTCGACGCGGGGGCACTCGACGCGGTGGCAGCCGGCGGCGGCGACCGGCATCCGCTGTTCCTCGGCGAGACGGAGAAGATCCCCTTCCTGGCGCGGCAGACGCGGCTGACCTTCGCCCGCTGCGGCGTCATCGACCCGCTGTCGCTCGACGACTACCGCGCCCATGGCGGGCTCGCCGGGCTGGAAAAGGCGGTGGCGATGCAGCCGGCCGAGATCGTGCGGACGGTGACGGACTCCGGCCTGCGCGGCCGGGGCGGCGCCGGCTTCCCGACCGGCATCAAGTGGAAGACGGTCCACGACGCCGTCGCCGACCGCAAGTACGTCGTCTGCAACGCAGACGAGGGCGATTCCGCCACCTTCGCCGACCGCATGATCATGGAGGGCGACCCCTTCGTGCTGATCGAGGGCATGGCGATCGCGGCCGTCGCCACCGGCGCGGCGAAGGGCTTCGTCTACATCCGCTCGGAATATCCGCACGCCGTGGCCGTGATGCGGGAGGCGATCCGCATCGCCATCGCCGCCGGCGTCCTCGGCTCGTCCGTGCTGGGCTCGGCCCATGCCTTCGACATCGAGGTGCGCGTCGGCGCCGGCGCCTATGTCTGCGGCGAGGAGACCTCGCTCCTGAACAGCCTCGAGGGCAAGCGCGGCGTGGTGCGGGCGAAGCCGCCGCTGCCGGCGCTGGAAGGGCTGTTCGGCAAGCCGACCGTGGTCAACAACGTCATCTCGCTGGCTTCGGTGCCAATCATCCTCGACCGGGGCGCGGCGTTCTACAAGGATTTCGGCATCGGCCGCTCGCACGGCACCATCCCGATCCAGATCGCCGGCAACGTCAGGCATGGCGGCCTGTTCGAGGTGGCGTTCGGCCTCACCCTCGGCGAGATCGTCGAGGAGGTCGCCGGCGGCACCGCGTCGGGCCGGCCGGTCAAGGCGGTCCAGGTCGGCGGGCCGCTCGGCGCCTATTTTCCGCCGGCGCTGTTCGACACGCCGTTCGACTACGAGGCGTTCGCGGCGAGGGACGGGCTGATCGGCCATGCCGGCATCACCGTCTTCGACGACACGGTCGACATGATGGCGATGGCGAAGTTCGCCTTCTCGTTCTGCGCGGTCGAGAGCTGCGGCAAGTGCACGCCCTGCCGCATCGGCTCGGTGCGCGGCGCCGAGACGCTGGAGAAGGTGGCGGCCGGCATCCGTCCGCAGGAGAACCTCGCGCTGGTGGCCGAGCTGTGCGAGACGATGAAGTTCGGCTCGCTGTGCGCGCTCGGCGGCTTCACCCCCTACCCGGTGATGAGCGCCATCACCCATTTCCCGGGGGACTTCCGGCCCAGGAGATTCGAGGAGGCTGCCGAATGACGGACGCTGCGAAGGCAAAAGGCCCGGCATCCTACTTCCCGTCGATCGAGAAGACCTACGGTCGGCCCATCGCTCACTGGAAGGCGCTGATTCAGGGCAAGTCCGGCATGAAGCACATGGAAATCGTCAACTGGCTGAAGGCCGAGCACGGCCTCGGACACGGCCACGCCAATGCGCTCGTCGCGCACACGCTGGCCGAAACGAACTCCGGCTAGGAGCATTCAGATGTCCCTCGTCCACGAAACCGACTACGGCACCCCCGCCTCGAAGGCGGAAAGGCAGGTCACGCTGACGGTCGACGGCATCCCCGTCACCGTGGCGGAGGGCACCTCGGTCATGCGCGCGGCGATGGAGGCCGGCGTCGAGATCCCCAAGCTGTGCGCCACCGACATGCTGGACGCGTTCGGCTCGTGCCGGGTCTGCCTGGTCGAGATCGAGGGGCGCGGCGGCACGCCCGCCTCGTGCACCACGCCGGCGGCCGAGGGCATGGCGGTGACGACGCGCAGCGACCGGCTCGACAGGCTGCGGCGCGGCGTGATGGAGCTCTACCTTTCCGACCATCCGGCCGGGCGCGGCGAGGAAGCCGGTACCGGCGCCAGCGAGTTCGACCGGGTGGCGGCCGGGATGGGCCTTTCCGGCAGCCGCTACGGCCTGGAAGGCCGCAACCACGTCGCGCCCGGCGAGGGCTCGCTCAATGTCGACTATCTCGCCCGTGACGCCTCCAACCCCTATTTCGAGTACGACCCGGCGCAATGCATCGTGTGCTCGCGCTGCGTGCGCGCCTGCGAGGAGGTGCAGGGCACCTTCGCGCTGACCATCGAGGGCCGCGGCTTCGAGAGCCGCATGGTCGCGTCGATGAACGAGGACTTCATCGAATCCGAATGCGTCTCCTGCGGCGCCTGCGTGCAGGCCTGCCCGACGGACGCGCTGCGCGAGAAGTCGGTGCTGGAGGCGGGCCTGCCCGAGCGCTCGGTGGTGACGACCTGCGCCTATTGCGGCGTCGGCTGCTCGTTCAAGGCCGAGATGCGCGGCGAGGACGTGGTGCGCATGGTGCCGTTCAAGGACGGCAAGGCCAATCACGGCCACTCCTGCGTCAAGGGCCGCTTCGCCTGGGGCTACGCCACGCATCGCGACCGCATCCTCAACCCGATGATCCGCGAGACGGTGACCGACCCGTGGCGCGAGGTGACGTGGGAGGCGGCCTTCGCCCATGTCGCCAGCGAGTTCCGCCGCATCCAGTACCAGTACGGGCGCGGCGCCGTCGGCGGCATCACCTCGTCGCGCTGCACCAACGAGGAGACCTATCTCGTCCAGAAGCTGGTGCGGCAGGGCTTCGGCAACAACAACGTCGACACCTGCGCCCGCGTCTGCCACTCGCCCACCGGCTACGGGCTGGGCCAGGCGTTCGGCACCTCGGCCGGGACGCAGGATTTCGACTCGGTGGACCACGCCGACGTCATCGTCATCATCGGCGCCAACCCGGCGGCGGCGCATCCGGTGTTCGCCTCGCGCATCAAGCGGCGCCTGCGGCAGGGCGCGAAGCTGATCGTCATCGACCCGCGCCGCACCGAGCTGGTCAGGGCGCCGCATGTCGAGGCGGCGTACCATCTTCCGCTGAAGCCCGGCACCAACGTCGCCGTCGTCACGGCGATGGCGCATGTCATCGTCGCCGAGGGGCTCTACGACGAGGCCTTCATCCGCGCGCGCTGCGACTGGTCGGAGTTCGAGGACTATGCCGCCTTCGCCGCCGATCCCCGGAACGCCCCGGAGGCGGTGTCGGTGTTCTGCGGCGTGCCGGCCGACGCGATCCGCGACGCCGCCCGCCTCTACGCCACCGGCGGCAACGGCGCGATCTACTACGGCCTCGGCGTGACCGAGCACAGCCAGGGCTCGACCGCGGTGATGGGCATCGCCAACCTCGCCATGCTGACCGGCAACATCGGCCGGCCCGGCGTCGGCGTGAACCCGCTGCGCGGCCAGAACAACGTCCAGGGCTCGTGCGACATGGGCTCGTTCCCGCACGAGCTGCCGGGCTATCGCCACATCTCGGGCGAGGCCACCCGCGCCATCTACGAGGCGCTGTGGGGGGTGAAGATCGACGACGAGCCGGGCCTGCGCATCCCCAACATGCTCGACGCCGCCGTCGAGGGCTCGTTCAAGGGCCTCTACATCCAGGGCGAGGACATCCTGCAGTCCGATCCCGACACCCGCCACGTCTCGGCGGGGCTCGCGGCGATGGAATGCGTCGTCGTCCACGACCTGTTCCTCAACGAGACGGCGCGCTTCGCGCATGTCTTCCTGCCCGGCTCGACCTTCCTCGAGAAGGACGGCACCTTCACCAACGCCGAGCGGCGCATCAACCGCGTGCGCAAGGTGATGGAGCCCAAGGCGCGCTATGCCGACTGGGAGGCGACGCAGAAGCTCGCGCAGGCGATGGGGCTGGACTGGAGCTACGGCCACCCGTCGCAGATCATGGGGGAGATCGCCGCCACCACGCCGTCCTTCGCCGGCGTCACCTACGAGCTGATCGACCGCGAGGGCTCGTTGCAGTGGCCGTGCAACGACAAGGCGCCGCTCGGCACGCCGGTCATGCATGTCGACGGCTTCGTGCGCGGGCGCGGCAGGTTCATCCGCACCGAATACGTCGCCACCGACGAGAAGACCGGGCCGCGCTTCCCGCTGCTGCTGACCACCGGCCGCATCCTGTCGCAGTACAATGTCGGGGCGCAGACGCGGCGCACCGACAACGTCGTCTGGCACGACGAGGACGTGCTGGAGATCCATCCGCACGACGCCGAGCAGCGCGGCATCCGGCAGGGGGATCTCGTGCGGCTCGCCAGCCGCTCGGGCGAGACGACGCTCCGGGCGCTGATCACCGACCGCGTGTCCCCCGGCGTGGTCTACACCACCTTCCACCACCCGGACACGCAGGCCAACGTCATCACCACCGACTATTCCGACTGGGCGACCAACTGCCCGGAATACAAGGTGACGGCGGTTCAGGTCGCGCCCTCCAACGGCCCGAGCGACTGGCAGCGCGAGTACGGGGAATTCTCGCGCCGCTCGCGCCGCATCGTGCGGCCCCGGCAGGACAAGGTCACGGAGGCGGCGGAATAGCCATGATCCGCCCCCCGGTCGCCTCCGCCCGTCGCATCGCCCGCCGCAGGGCCGGCACGGCGGAGACCGCGCGCATGGTGCCGGAGGAAACGCCGGTCGCCTTCTCCTATGGCGGCACCACCCATGCGGTGATGATGGCCACCCCGGCCGACCTCGACGATTTCGCGCTCGGCTTCTCGCTGACCGAGGGCATCGTCGCCTCATCCGCGGAGATCGCCGCGGTGACGGCCGAGGAGGCCGGCGAGGGCATCGACATCCAGATCACGCTCACCGAGGAGCCGGGCGCGCGCTTCGCGGCGCGGCGCCGGCATCTCGCCGGGCCGGTCGGCTGCGGCCTGTGCGGCATCGAATCCATCGAGGAGGCGATGCGGCAGGCGCGCGACGTCAGCGGGTCGCCGCTGGTCCTCTCCTCCGCCGACATCGCCCGCTCGGTGGCGCTGCTTGCGGCACGGCAGAAGTTCCACGCCGAGACGGGCGCGGTGCATGCCGCCGGCTTCTACGTTCCGGGCAGGGGCATCGTCATGGTGCGCGAGGATGTCGGCCGCCACAACGCGCTCGACAAGCTGGCCGGCGCCCTGGCGCGGGCCGGGATCGACGGTTCGGCCGGCGCGGTGGTCGTCACCTCGCGCGTCTCGGTCGAGATGGTGCAGAAGGCGGCGGCCATCGGCGCGCCCGCCATCGTCGCGGTGTCGGCGCCGACGGCGCTCGCCGTCCGCACGGCCGACGCGGCCGGCATGATGCTGGTGGCGCTGGTGCGCGGCGAGGAGTTCGACGTCTTCACCCACGCCCGGAGGCTGTCAGACGGGGAGGCCCGCAATGTCGCATGAGCAGCCGCTGAGGCCGCACGCCAAGATCATCCGCATGGCCAACCAGATCGGCACCTTCTTCCTGTCGAAGCCGCACCCGGAGGGCGTGGCCGGCGTGGCCGAGCACATCAACAAGTTCTGGGAGCCGCGCATGCGCCGCCAGTTCTTCGAGGTGCTGGAGAGCGACGGCGAGGATTTCCTGCCGATCGTGCGCGAGGCGGCGGCCGGCGTCAGGCGGCCGTCCTGACCGGGAGCAGGCCCGGAAAAGTGCGGGGCAGCCTTCCGTCCGGACCTGTGCAGGGCAGGAAGACGGACCGCTTCCGCGAAACCCTGAGCCGGCCTATCCGCCGTACTCGATCACCGAGAGGCCGCCATTGTTGTCGGTGACGTAGAGCAGGCCGGCCGCGTCGACGAAGATGTCGGCCGACTGCACCACCTGCGGCCGGTTCGGCCGCCTGTCGGTCATGACGCGCGGGGCCGGCGGCACCAGCGCGCCGGTCTCGACCGGGCGGTAGGGATCCGAGATGTCGAAGGCGCGCACGCCGGCATTCTGCCAGGTGGCGAAGATCAACGTATCGGAGACGAAGCTGCCCGGCCGGTTCTCGTGCAGGTTGTGCGGGCCGAAATGGCCGCCCTTGGCGACGTAGTCGATCTCCGACGGAACCGGGAAGGTCGAGATCGAGACCGGGTTGGCCCTGTCGCGGATGTCGAACACCCAGGTCAGCTTGCGGCCGTCCTCCTCGTTGTCGAGCACCGCCTCGTCGGCGACGATCAAGAGGTCGCGCGACGGCAGCGGCAGCGGCGAATGCGTGCCGCCGCCATAGGGCGGCGACCAGTTGCGGTGGACGATCAGCTTCGGGGCGGCCCGGTCGGCGACGTCGAGGATGGTCAGTCCGCCGTCGCGCCAGCAGGCATAGGCGGTGTCGCTCTCGACCAGCGCGTGGTGGAGCGCGAAGCGCTGGCCGGCAGCCCATGTCGGCCTTTCGCCGGCCGCCGCGTTCATGCCCGGCAGCCACCAGCGCCCGGCTATCTCCGGCCGGGTCGGGTCGGCCATGTCGATGGTGATGAAGACGTAGTCGGTGAAGCCGTCGACCAGCGCCGAGGCATAGGCCCAGCGCCCGCCGACATACCAGATGCGGTGGATGCCGACGCCGTCCACCGGCAGGAAGCCGATCCTGCGCGGCGCGTCCGGCACCGAGATGTCGTAGACGGTCATGCCCGCCGTCCACGGCCGCGCCCGCGCCGCGCCGCCCTCGGCGGTGCCCACCGTCTCGCCGATCGAGCGCGTGTAGTAGGACTTCTCGTCGGGGAACTTGGACGTGTCGGCGAAGAGGTCGAGCGCGTTGACGACCAGCAAAAGGTCGTCATGCGTCTGGAGGTGGATGGTCCAGGTGTTCTGCGGCGCCGGCACGAAGGTCACCTCGCCCGGCCGCTTCGGGTCGCGGACATCGACGATGGAGAAGCCTTGCGACCACGGATGCGCGACATAGGCGAAGCCGCGATGGACCATCACCTGCAGGCCGTCGCCGCGGCCGCCGATGCCGGAATGGCCGACAAGCTTCATGTTGCGGGCGTAGTCGGGGCGGGGCAGGTCGTCGCTCATGGTGTCTTCATTTCGTTCCGATTGGTCGGCGCCGCCCCTCATCCGACCCTTCGGGCCACCTTCTCCCCGTGAACGGGGAGAAGGAAAGAGCGGCGAGGTCGCGGCCATCTCTCCTCTCCCCGCTTGCGGGGAGAGGATGCCGGCAGGCAGCTGAGGGGCAACGCAGGCCGAGCCGAGAAAACTTCAGTCGAGGTCGAAGCGCGCGATCACCGGCACGTGGTCGGACGGGCGCTCCCAGCCGCGCGCGTCGCGCAGCACCTCGATGCCGGCCAGCGCCGGCGCGAGGTTCGGCGACGACCAGACGTGGTCGAGCCGGCGGCCGCGGTTGGAAGCGGCCCAGTCCTGCGCGCGGTAGCTCCACCAGGTGAACAGCTTCTCCTCCGGCGGGATCGCCTGGCGCATCAGGTCGACCCAGTTGCCGGCGCGGCGCATCGCCTCGAAGCTGGTGGTCTCGATCGGGGTGTGGGAGACGACGTTGAGGAGCTGCCGGTGCGACCAGACGTCGGTCTCCAGCGGCGCGATGTTCAGGTCGCCGACGAGGATCGAGGACAGGCCCTCGGCCTCGACCGCGGGGATGTCGTGCATCTGCGCGACGAAATCGAGCTTGTGGCGGAACTTGGGGTTGATCTCGGGATCGGGCTCGTCGCCGCCGGCCGGCACGTAGAAATTGTGCAGGAGGATCTTCCGCCCGCCCGCCTCGACGTGGACGGAGAGATGCCGGCAGTCGGCGATGTCGCAGAAGCGGCGCTTCTCGACCACCTCGAGCGGCCGGCGCGCCACGGTCGCGACGCCGTGATAGCCCTTCTGGCCGCTGATCTCGATGTGCTCGTAGCCGGCCTTGCGGAAGGCCGACAGCGGGAACAGCCCGTCGGGGCACTTGGTCTCCTGGAGGCACAGCACGTCGGGCTGGTGCTCGGCGAGGAACTTCTCGACCAGCGGCATCCTCAGCCGCACGGAGTTGATGTTCCAGGTCGCGATGGTGAAGGCCATGAGGGAGCGTCCGGCGCCTTGGGGCACCGGGCCGGGACGCGCAGGGCGTTCCGGCGGGATCCGATGCCCGAACGGAGGGGCGGACCGCCGTCATGCGCCTGTCGCGAAGCACGGGACGGTCCGGGGGAAGCCCCTTGTGCCAGCCGCGGCCCCGTCAGGCAAGGCGAAGCCGGCCCGGCGGCAGCGCGTGATCCACAGGCGGAAGCCGGTGCGGTCTGTGCCGTGCCGCCGAGATGCGGCGAAAGGCCTAGCGGGGGCCCGCCTGCTGCAGTTCCTGGATGCGGCGGTGGTCGATCGCGAACACGGAGGGGTCGAACTTCACGCCCTCCTCGACGTTGAAGATCATCACCGTGGTGTCCTTGCCCTGCGCGTCGGTGATGGTCCACTGGCGCAGCGCGTAGGATGCGGGGTCGAACATCAGCGTGATGGTCGAATCGCCGAACACCGACTTGTCGGCGAGCTGGATCGTCGTCAGGTCCGCCTCCTGCTTGACGCTGCGCACCTTGCCGTCGCTGAGGTCGATCCGGTCGTCGAGCAGGAGCTTGAGCGGCGTCTTCGACAGCGGATAGACGTCGGCCGTCCGCAGCTTGGTGTTCTCGAGCACCAGCGTGGTGCCGTCCGAGGTCACCTTGAAGCTCGACGGCGGCTCGTAGTTGAAGCGCAGCTTGCCCGGCCGCTCGATGTAGAACTTGCCGCCCGTCTGCTCGCCGCGCGGGCCGAACTGGACGAACTCGCCCATCATGGTGCGCACGCGGGCGAAATGGTCGGCGATCTGCTGCGGCGCGGCGGCCGAGGCCTGCGCGTTGCCGGCCGACAGCAGCGGCCCGGCGAACTGGCCGAGCGCGAGCACGCCCATGGTCAGCGCCGCGTTGCCCAGGAACTGCCGCCGGGACATCTTCGCCTTCACCGTCTCATCCATCGCTGCCACCTCGTTTGTCCGCTTTCCGGTTAGGCGTCCAGTTGGGCCGAAATTGGGCCGGCCGCCGGGAACAACGGCCCCGGCGCCGATCGGTTGCGCCCTCAGAACTTGTCCTCTTCGGTCGGCACCAGGATCTCGCGCTTGCCGGCGTGGTTGGCCGGGCCGACGATGCCCTCCTTCTCCATCTTCTCGATGATCGAGGCGGCGCGGTTGTAGCCGATGCCGAGCCGGCGCTGGATGTAGCTGGTCGAGGCCTTGCCGTCGCGCAGCACCACGGCCACCGCCTGGTCGTAGGGATCGTCCGCATCATCGAAATTGCCGCCACCGGACGAGGAGCCCCGGCCGCCGCCGCCGTCCTCGTCCTCGCCGTCGTCCTCGGTGATGGCGTCGAGATATTCCGGCGCGCCCTGCAGCTTGAGATGGCCCACCACCTTCTCGACCTCGTCGTCGGAGACGAACGGCCCGTGCACGCGCTGGATGCGGCCGCCGCCGGCCATATAGAGCATGTCGCCCATGCCGAGGAGCTGCTCCGCGCCCTGCTCGCCGAGGATGGTGCGGCTGTCGATCTTCGACGTCACCTGGAAGGAGATGCGGGTCGGGAAGTTGGCCTTGATGGTGCCGGTGATGACGTCGACCGACGGCCGCTGCGTCGCCATGATGACGTGGATGCCGGCGGCGCGCGCCATCTGGGCGAGGCGCTGCACCGCGCCCTCGATGTCCTTGCCGGCGACCATCATCAGGTCGGCCATCTCGTCGATGATGACGACGATGTAGGGCATCGGCTCGAGGTCGAGATGCTCGGTCTCGTAGATCGCCTCGCCGGTCTCGCGGTCGAAGCCGGTCTGCACCGTGCGGGTGATCTGCTCGCCCTTCTTCTGCGCCTGGCCGACGCGCTGGTTGAAGCCGTCGATGTTGCGCACGCCCACCTTGGACATCTTGCGGTAGCGGTCCTCCATCTCGCGCACGGTCCACTTGAGCGCGACCACCGCCTTCTTCGGGTCGGTGACGACGGGGGTGAGCAGATGCGGGATGCCGTCGTAGACGGACAGCTCCAGCATCTTGGGGTCGATCATGATCAGCCGGCATTCCTCCGGCGTCATCCGGTAGAGGATCGACAGGATCATGGTGTTGATCGCAACCGACTTGCCCGAGCCGGTGGTGCCGGCGACCAGAAGGTGCGGGAACTTGGCGATGTCGGCGATCACCGCCTCGCCGTTGATGGTCTTGCCGAGCGCCAGCGCCAGCTTGGCCTTGGCCTGCTCGAAGTCGCGGCTGGCCAGAAGCTCGCGCAGGTAGACCGTCTCGCGCCGCGCGTTGGGCAGCTCGATGCCGATGGCGTTGCGGCCCGGCACCACGGCGACGCGGCAGGCGATGGCGCTCATCGAGCGGGCGATGTCGTCGGCGAGACCGATCACCCGCGACGACTTGATGCCGGGGGCCGGTTCCAGCTCGTAGAGCGTCACCACCGGGCCGGGGCGGACGTGGATGATCTCGCCCTTGACGCCGAAATCCTCCAGCACGCCTTCCAGAAGGCGGGCGTTCTGCTCCAGCGCGTCCTGCGACAGCGACGGGTCGCGCGCCACGTTCTTCGCCTCGGCGAGGAAATGCAGCGACGGCAGCTCGAACTCGGCCGGGCCGATCAGCGAGCGCTGCGCCTCGCGCTGGATGCGCGCGCCTTCCTGCGGCCGCGGCGCGGGCGCCTCGACGCGGGTGGCGGCGTCGGAGCGGAAGTGGCGCACCTGCGCCCCCGCCGCATGGTCGCCCGCCGGGCGCTCGGGCGTCGGGCGGATGACGACGTCGTCCTCGTCGTCGAAATCCTCCTCGTCATGCGCACCGCCGGCATAGGGACGCTCGGCATGGCCGCGCTCGACCTCGAAGGGCGGCTCGTCGTCGAAGTCCGGGTCGGCGGCGTCGAAGCCCGGCTCGATGCGGCCGCCGGCGCGCCCGCCCTGCCGCGCGGTGATGCGC
>JAEZXF010000562.1 GCA_023419995.1 Pseudomonadota bacterium
GACCACGCCCGCCGCCGCGCCTCGGTCGGGCAGGCGATGGCGGCGGTCGAGGTGGCGATCGCCGGGCCGGACGGCAGGCCGGGCGCGGCCGCCGGCGAGCCGGGCGAGATCCTGGTGCGCGGCGAGACGGTGATGAAGGGCTACTGGAACAACCGCGAAGCCACCGCCGCGACGCTCGCCCATGGCTGGCTGCACACCGGCGACGTCGGCATGCTCGACGCCGACGGCTTCCTGATGCTGACCGCCCGGTTGAAGGACGTCATCCTCTCCGGCGGCACCAACATCTACCCGCGCGAGGTCGAGGAGGTGCTGGCGCGCCATCCCGCCGTGCTGGAGGTGTCGGTGGTCGGTGCGCCGAGCGCCGAGTGGGGCGAGGACGTCGCCGCCTTCGTCGTGCTGCGTGCCGGCATGGCGGCCGGCCCGGCCGAGCTGGAGGCATGGTGCCTGGCCGAGATCGCCTCGTTCAAGAAGCCGAAGCGCTACCTCTTCCGCGACGCGCTGCCCAAGAACAGCTACGGCAAGGTGCTGAAGACCGAGCTGAGGGCCGCGTTCTCCGGCGGCGACGGCTGAGGCCCCGCCTCATCGCCCGCCGGCCGCGCCGCCCCGCCCGCCGGCGCGTTTCGCCAGGGCCTTCGGCGCCTTGAGCAGCCAGGCCTGCCGCAGCCGGTGCGCCAGCTCGTCGTCCGCGATCGCGTCGATCCTGACGAGGACCGCCGGCCAGCCGCGGTAGTGGTCGGTCTCGAAATAGCGGTCGGGCGCGGCTTCCAGCAGCAGCTCCTTCACCTCGAGCGGCACCATGACGACGACGGTCCCGGCATCCCTGACCCGGCAGAAGCCCTTGCCGCGCACCTTCAGCGCCGGCGTCCCGTACCACGGCGCTTCCTCGACCTCGGGCAGGCCGGCGGCGGCGTTCCTGAGCCGCCCGAAGGCGGCGGAGAGGTCGCCGTCGACGGCCCGTGCCATGTCTCACGCCGCGAAGCGGGTGGCGTCGGCCCCGTAGTGGTTGACGTAGCGTGCCGAGATCGTGCCCACCGGCAGCACCACGAACACGTCGGTCGTGCCGAAGGCGTGATCGACCACGCAGCCGTCGCCGATGCGCGCGCCGAGCCTCAGGTAGCCCTTGATGAGCGGCGGCATGGCGGCGAGCGCGGCGCGCATGTTCACCGCCTCGGCAGGCATCAGGTCCATCGGGTGGAAGCGCCGGGCCACGGCCGAGACCTGCCAGTCGCCCTCGGCGCGGCAGTTCTGGGCGAGGAACGACAGCGCCTCGGCATGCGCCGCCGGAACCGTGCCGTGGAACGAGGCGCAGCCGGTCATCGCGCCGATGCCGTAATGGTTCACATAGGCCCAGATGCCCTGCCACAGCACCTCGATGGTGCGCTTCGACCGGTACTCCGGCAGCACGCAGGAGCGGCCGAGCTCGAGGAAGCGCAGGCCGGGATGGCGCGCGACCAGCGCCTCGAGCTCGAACTCGTCGCTCGAATAGAAGCCGCCGGCCGAGGCCGCGCATTCCTGCCGCATCAGCCGGTAGGTGCCGACAATGCGGCGGTGCTCCGGGCCGGCGAGGCTGGTGTCGAGGACGAGGAGGTGGTCGCAGACCTCGTCGAAGCGGTCGGCGTCGCGCCGGTCGCGGGCGTCGGCCTCCGAGGCGCGCGCGCCGAGCTCCTCGTGGAAGACCCGGTAGCGCACTTCCTGCGCGGCGGCGACCTCCGCTTCGTTGCGGGCGAGCCGCACCTCGATCGTGCCGATCCGGCCGAGCGTCGCGCCGGACGACAGGCCCGAGAACAGGATCGCACCCGGCGCGGCCTGGCCGCAGAGGGAGGCGGTTGAGGCGTTTTCCGTCACGATGTGGCGCATGGTTCGCTTTCCTCGCTCCTTCGCGGCTCCCGGCGGGCGACGAATCGGACCCGGACGGAACCGCCTGTTGCGATGCCGCTGTAGAAAGACATTGCAACGTGAGTGTGACGAAGGTCTCATGCCTGCCGCCGGCGTGCAAGGCGGAGGGGCGCGTCAGGCCGTGGCGTGGCCCTCGACGGCCTCGATCATCGCGCGCGGATCGACCGGCTTGGTCAGGAATCCGGTGGCGCCGTGGGCGATGACGCCGTGGCGCGTCTTCTCCTGGCTGTCGGCCGACAGCACGAGGATCGGCACCGCCGGCATGCCGTTGGCCTCCTCGTGCCGGCGGATGAGGGCGATCGCCTCCAGCCCGTCCATCACCGGCATGTGCAGGTCCATCAGCACCACGTCGTAGCGGTGCGCGCCGCCGGCGCTGGTCAGCGCCTCCACGGCGGCCTTGCCGTTGGGCACGATGTCGATGCGGTGGCCGGCCTTGGTCAGGGCCGAGCGGGCGAGCAGCGCGTTGATGTCGTTGTCCTCGGCGACCAGCACCGACAGGCCGTCGGCCCCGGCCTTCGGCGCGGCCTGCTCGTCGGGCCCGGCCGCGGCGTGCGCCGCCGGGGCCGCGCCGGGCGACGACAGGAGCACGCGCAGCAGCGTCGCCCCCCGCACCGGGCGCACCAGGAAGCTGCCATAGCCGACGGCGCGGCACTCCGTCAGCCGGCCGCGTTCGCCGGGAGCGATCAGGGTGACGGCCTCGGCCCGGTCGAGGCCCGCCTTGTGCAGTCGCCGGAGCACCCGGCCGTCGCTGTGCTCCAGCGTGGCGTCGACGAGCACGGTGTCGACGGCGTGCGCGTCGTCCAGCGCGTCCGCCTCCTCGGCCGTGCCGATGATGTCGGCCCTGCCGCCGTGGGCGGCGATGGTCAGGGCGATCGCCCGCGCCTCCATGGCGTTGGCCGAGACGACGACGGCGCGGCGGCCGCACAGCGCGCCGGCGAGGTCCAGCCGCGCCGCGACCGCCCCCGCCGCGGGGATCTCGATGGTGAAGCGCGAGCCCTTGCCCGGCTCGCTCTCGGCGAGGATGACGCCGCCCATGGCGACGACGATGCGCCGCGAGATGGCGAGGCCGAGCCCGGTCCCGCCATGCTTCCGGGTCGAGGTGCCGTCGCCCTGCTCGAACTCCTCGAACAGCCGCGCGATGTCGCGGCTGTCGATGCCCGGCCCGGTGTCGGAGACGCTGAAGCGGATGCGCCGCCCCGCGCCTTCGCCGGCCATGCCGACCTCGACCAGGATGCCGCCGGTCTCGGTGAACTTGACCGCGTTGCCGACGATGTTGATGAGCACCTGGCGCAGCCGGCCCGGATCGGCCTCGATCAGCGCCGGCACGTCGGGCGCGACGTGGCAGCCGAGGCCGATGCCCCGGCCGTGGGCGCGCGGCGCGATCAGCTCGACCACGTTCTCGGCCAGCTCCTGCGGGCTGACCGGCTGCGGCTCGAGGTCAAAGCGGCCGAACTCGATCTTGGAATAGTCGAGCAGGTCGTCGATCAGCGCCAGCAGCGCCGCCGCCGAGGTCGAGACGGCGGCGACGTAGGTCCGCTGCTCCGGCGTCAGCTCGGTGTCGCCGAGCAGGTGGGCCATGCCCATGATGCCGTTCATCGGCGTGCGGATCTCGTGGCTGACGGTGGCGAGGAAGCGCGACTTGGCCTCGTTGGCGGCCTCGGCGCGCTCGCGCGCCGAGATCAGCGCCGTTTCCGCGCGCTTGCGGGCGGTGATCTCGCGGGCGATGGCGCGGTGGGAGACGGCGTCGTTCTCCTTGTCGCGCACCGACAGCTCGATCCACGAGAACCAGCGCTCGCCCTCGCGGGTGCGGATCGCCACGTCGGTCGACGACAGGCACTCGCCCTCGCTGAAGGCGCTGTCGGGCACCAGGCCGATGTCGATGCCGAGGTCGAGCAGCCGGCGGCCGACGAGGTCGTCGGCACCGCGGCCGAGAAGGTCCGACAGCACCCGGTTGGCGTAGACGATCCTGCCCTCGCGGTCGCGGTGGACGACGATGTCGCCCAGCGCGTCGGTCAGGCCGCGCGCGCGCTCGTCGCTTTCCTGCAGCTCCCACATGCGGTCGGCGAGGCGCTCGATCTCCTCGCGGCTGCGCAGCGCCTCGTCGCCGGCCTGGGCGGCGAGCATGTGGCCGCGCTGCAGGCCGTGCGCCTGCAGCGCCAGCGCGCCGGCGCCGAGCGTGCCGAGGAGCCCCACCGCGAGCGGCGAGCCGCCGGACAGGAAGGAGATCACCGCGAGGCCGGCGACGGCGACGAAGGCCGGCAGCAGCGGCACCGCGGAGAGCCGCGTCGTCGCCGCGAGCTCGGGCGCCAAGGCCGGCGGACGGATGCGCCGGCGCTGCGCCGGCCCTTCGGGACGCGGCTCGCCGGGACTCCTGTCGATCCGTTGCTGGTGCGCGGTCATGACCCGGCACAGTAGCAGCCACTGCTTATGGAAGGTTTGGGCGGCCCGCTACAATTTTAGCGAACGGGCTCAGCCCGGCATCTCGACCGCGACCCGGCCGCGCACCCTGCCCTCGACGATGTCCCGCGCCGCCGCGACGATCCCGTCGAACGGGATGGTGCGCGACAGCGCCCCGAGCTTGTCGCGGTCGAGGTCCTCGGC
>JAEZXF010000041.1 GCA_023419995.1 Pseudomonadota bacterium
CGCGGCTGTGGGCCACCGAGGTGGAGAACCCGGCGGCGAGCCCCATCTGCGACGCCCGGCCCGGCATCCTGTTTCCGGCGGCGCAGGAGAACGGACGCAGCGGCGGCATCGCCTTCTTCGGCAACGAGATCGTGCTCGGCGAGGACGCCCTGTGCGAGACCCACGCCCGCTGCTTCGCGCTGTTCTCCGAGATCGCGCGCCAGCGCCCGCTGGCTGCGGGCCGGCTGCCGACGATGTCGAAGCGCGAGATCGAATGCCTGCGGCTGACCGCCAACGGCTTCACCAGCGAGGAGATCGCCGCCGCGCTCGGCCTGTCGGTCCACACCGCCAACCAGTACCTGACCAGCTCGTCGCACAAGCTCAACGCCGTCAACCGCATCCACGCGGTGGCGAAGGCGCTGCGCGCCGGCCTGATCGACTGACCGGGCCGCACCGTCCACATCTGCGATTGACGATTGGTCGCCGCTCCTGAAGCGGCCCCCGGAAAAGCGCGACGCTGCCTTTCGTCCGGAACCGCGAGAAGCCGGAAGACGGAGCGTTCCGGCAGACCCTCGAGACGAGCTAACCCCGCTCTGCGATCGCCGGCTCGGTGCGCCGGATGCGGGCGTGCTCCAGCGCGCGCTCGAGGAAGGCGTCGTTCTGCGCCTGGTCGGGCGACGGCCTGTCGAAGGCGACGTAGTTGACCTCGACCGAGGCCTGGCGCGCGGTGAGGCTGAGCGCGAAGTAGACGATGACGCCGGCCGGGCGCAGCTCGAGGTCGAGCACGATGCGCGGCATTCCCTCCCACGCGACGTGCGCCTCGCCGCCATGGCCGAGGCGCAGCGTGCCGGGCTGGAAATACAGCTCCGCCGCCGTGTCTACGAGATCGGCGATGCTCGCCAGCCGCTCCAGGCGGATATAGGCGATGTAGTCGCCGACATCGACGAGGCGGAGATCGCTGACGACCTCGCGGATCGCGTTGGCGACGATCACCTCGCGGGTGGAGGAATGGGGCTGGCGGTTCATGACGTCACCTTGCCTGCAACGGGCGCTGTCTTGCCTGAGTAAATAACCCGCACCAGTTCGGCCACGGCCTGGTAGAACTGAGCTGGGATCATACTATCCACCGAAACTTGACTGTACATGGAGCGGGCGAGCGCGACGTCTTCGAAGACCGGAATCTCGTGGGCCTCGGCGATTTCCCTGATCTTGAGCGCCACCAGGTCCTGCCCCTTGGCGACCACCACCGGCGCGGCCGTCTCCTCGCGCACGTAGCGCAGCGCGATGGCGTAGTGCGTCGGGTTGGCGATCACCAGCGTCGCCTGCGGCACCGCCGCCATCATGCGCCGGCGGGCGCGGTCGCGCTGGAGCGAGCGGAGCCGCGACTTCATGATCGGGTCGCCCTCGGCCTGCTTCATCTCGTCCTTGACCTCCTGCTTGGTCATGCGCAGGTCCTGGCGCCAGTGGAAGCGCGACCACAGCAGGTCGATGATGGCGATGACGACCATGATCCCGGTGATCGACACCACGATCTCGACCGCGATGTCGCGGATCACCGTGCCGAACGCCTCCGGCTGGGTGATCATGCCGGCGAGCAGCTCGTTCAGCGACCCGCGCATGGTGAAGGCCAGCACCACGCCGGCGAGGATGAGCTTGCCCAGCGACTTGGCGAACTCGGCCAGCCCCTTCTGGCCGAAGAGCCGCTTCCAGCCCTCCTTCGGCGACACGCGCGAGAACTTGGGCTGGACGCGATCGCCGACCATGCTGGGGATGTTCTGCAGCACCGAGGCCGCGATGCCCGCGCCGATCAGGAGCGCCATCAGGCCGGCCAGCGGCTTCGCGATCTCGAGGAAGATCTGCCGGTAGAGAAGGACCGCGTCGTGCTCGGTCGAGAGCGACCACGTGTCCGGCCGCTCGATGAACATCGACAGGAAGCCGCCCAGTTCCACCGCCCGCGGCTCGGCGAGGAACACCATGAAGACGAGGATGGCGAGAAAGGAGCTGACGACCGTGACTTCCTTGGCGAAGGGCACCTGTCCCTTCTCGATCGTGTCACGGATCTTCTTCTCTGTGGCTTCCTCTGTTTTGCTTTCCTTGTCCGAGTCGTCGGCCATGGCCCGCCCTGCTCAGAACGCCTCAGGCGGCGTTCTGCATGGAGGGAAGCTCGAGCGCGCCGGTGGCGGCGAGCCCGATCGCGGTCGCGGCGATGCGCTTGCGCGCCTTGGCGATCTCGCCCGGATTGACCGAGCTGGAGCTCACGGTGAGCTCGGATTCGATCATGCGGCGCGAGCGCGCGCCGATGGCGGACAGCACCGCCTCGGCGAGATCGGGCTCGGCGCCGCGCAGCGCCAGCGTCACCAGCTCGGTCGACAGGCCGTCGAACAACGTCACGCGCGACTTCTGGTCGAGCAGCACGACGTCGTCGAAGCTGAACAGGCGCGCCTTGACCTGCTCGATGCCCTCGGCGCCGCTGGCCTCGAGGTCGGAGACGAGCTCGTCCAGCACCTCCTTGTCCAGCTCGTTGAGCAGGCTCGCGACGCGCGTCTGGCTGGCCGAGACGTCCTTGCCGGTGCTGTCGGACGTCAGCCGCTTGCGGATCTGGTTCTCGACAAGCTGCTTCGCCGCCGGCTGCACCGTCGTCATCGACAGCATGCGCTTCAGCACCTCGCTGCGCAGCCCCTTCTCGAAGGTCAGCAGCGCGTTGGCCGCCGGCTGGGATTCGAGGTTCGAGAACACCATGGCGATGGTCTGCGGATGCTCGTCGCGCAGCAGCGCGCCGAGCCGCGCCGGCTCCAGCTCGGCCAGCTCGGGCCAGATCGGCGGCGTCTCGTCGCTCATCAGCGACGGCTTGCTCCAGCCCATCAGCAGGCTGATTTCCTCGGGCGACAGCGACTCGTTGAGGATCGTGTCCATCTGGTCGCCGGAATCGAGCAGGCCCGCGCCCTCGGTGAACTCGTCCTCGAACTCGGCGACGATGTTCTCCAGCTCGCTCTGGGGAATGGTGCGCAGCATGCGCGCGGCCTCGATCAGGGCCTTCAGTTCTTCGTGCTTGAAAAAACGCAAGAGCCGGCCAGCCGAAGGCTTGCCCATGGCAACCAGAATAGCAGCGGCCTTCTGAGCCTTTGTCAGCTTGCCTTCCAGGCTCATTACGCCCCTGTCCCCGATTCGCTACGCAACAAGATATACAGCCTAGCTAGGCTTGGCAGCATCAATGATCTGCGTGAGCTTGATGCCGAAGCGCGACGGGTCGCTCTCGAGCACCGTGATTTCGCCGCAGGCGATCTTTCTCCCGTTCACGATGACGTCGACAGGCTCGCCGATGCGGCGATTCAGGGCGACGGTGGATCCCTTCTGCAGCGCCATCAGCTCCGAGACGGCCATCTCGGTCGTCCCCAGCACGATCTGGACATCCACAGGAATGTTCATGATGATGTCGGCATTGGGCGCCCGCGGGGCGCCCGCGCTCGCCGCCGGGGCCGCCCCGAAGGCCGGCGCTTCCGCCGCCCTGTCCTCGTGCAGGACGCCGCGCAGCTCCTCGATCGCCTTGTTCAGCTCGGCTTCCTGCGGGTCCTCGCCCAGGCCCGACGGCAGGCCGCCGACGTCCAGCGGATTGGAGAAGTCTCCGAAGTCGGCCGGGCTGTCCGTGTCGCCGAAACCGCCGAGGTTCTCCAGATCGGGAAGAGGTGGGTTCATTATCGTCTCCTTGAGGCCCGTTGCCGCCGGCATTCAGCCCGGCATCAGCCCATCGATGAAATCCTTGCCCTGCTCGAAGGGCTCGGTGATGCGAACGGTGAAGTTCTGGCCCAGCTTGCCGAACTCGCACGTGAAAAGCGGCTTGCGGTGCGCCGATAGCACCGTCGAGATGGGCGCCGTCTCCGGCATCTCGATCACCTGGCCGACGAACAGCGACGACAGCTCGCCGAGCGTCATCGACGACAGCGGCACCGTCGCCTCGAGCCTGACCGCCGAGCGCATCACCTCCTCGCTGAAGCGCGCGTGCCAGCGTTCCTTCTGCGAGCCCTCGTCGGTGTCGAGCGAACCGTCGCCGCGGTGCAGCAGCAGCACGCGCTGCGGCATCATCACGGTGAAGCTCCCCTCACCCGACGGCGCAACGAGCTTGAAGGACATGCGCACGGCCGGCCCGTCGCGGATGACGAGCTTCTTCAGGTCCTGGCCCGAGATCGCGGCCGGCATCGGGAACTTGATCGACAGCGCCCGGACGCCGGACCCGTTGAGCGCCTTGGCCGTCGCCTCGAAGACGACCGAGGTCAGCTCCATCTCGATCATGGTCAGCGGGCGCAGGATCGGCAGCACGCGCATGTCGGGGTCGCCGCCGAAAAGCGCGCTGACCAGGAGCGAGATCGCCTGCGAATCCGCGATCAGCATCAGCGCGTCGGGCGACGTCGCCGAGGCGGCGACGACCAGAGCGTCGTTCTCGACGTTGGGGCGGCGCGCATCGGCCATGCGCGCCAGCGCGACGGTCTCCAGCTCGATCTCGATCGGGTAGGAGACCTGCTCGTTCAGGCTGTCGCGTATGGCCGGAAGCGCCCGCAATCCCAGCGAGCGCGCGGCGCGGATGATGTGCTCGGGCTCGCCGGTATCGCCGATGAGCCGCTCGACGATCGGGTTGCGCAGCGACGGCTGGTCGCCCGCCTCGTCGAAGTTCCGTTGTGCCGTCGCGCTGCTCATCAGGCCACCTTGCGGGCTTCGATGCCGTGCAGCGTGCTCTGCTCGACCGCGTCGATCGACGGCCGGTCATAGGCCGAGATGGTCTTGCGGCCGAATTCCAGCGCTACCTGCGGCAGCGACCCGTTCATGTAGGCGAGCAGCGTCTGCTTGACGATGATGTAGAGGCGGTTCTTCTTGTCGCGCACGATCTTGACCTTCTGGGCGATCGGCCCGACCACCGCATAGTTGAGGAAGATGCCGAGGAAGGTGCCGACCAGCGCAGCGCCGACGAGGCCGCCGAGGATCTCCGGCGACTGGTCGATGGCGCCCATCGCCTTGATGACGCCCAGCACGGCGGCGCAGATGCCGAGCGCGGGGAAGGCGTCGGCCAGCACCGTCAGCGCATGGTACGACTTCAGCTTGTCGTGCTTGATGGTGTGGATTTCCTCGTCCATCAGCGCCTCGATCTCGAACGGCCGGGCGTTGCCGATGATGATGATGCGGCAATAGTCGCAGATGAAGTTGGTCAGGTCGCGGTTCTTCAGTACGCTCGGGAAGGCCTGGAACACCGCCGAGGCGTCGGGGTTGTCGATGTGGGCCTCGACCTCGTTGCGCGACTTGGTGCGCAGCTCGCGCATCAGGCTGTGCAGGACGCCGAGCGTTTCCAGATAGTCCTGCTCGGTCGGCACCTGGTGGGCGATGGCTTCCTTGATCGCCCTGCCGGTGTCCTTGACCGTCGACATCGGGTTGGCGATCAGGAACGCGCCGACGCCGGCGCCGCCGATGATGACCAGCTCCCAGGGCTGCATCAGAACCTCGAGATGCCCGCCCATGGCCATATAGCCGCCGAGCACGCACCCGAGAATAACCACAAATCCAATCAGAATGCCCACGGGGTCACCTTCCTATGCACCGTTGCCCTCTGCGTAGCGCCCATGGCTTGCGCGAAGCTTGAACGGAGCGCGCCGGCCGCGTTCAGCTTCACGCAAGCATTTGGAACTATCCTTGTGGGGTCCGTCCTGCGCAATGGAGGCGCGCGTGCTTAGTACCTATCTGAGTTACCAACTGGTTACACGGGATATCGGCAAGTCGCTGGACCGCGTGGAAGATCAGGTCGCGGTCAAGCGCGAGACGGAATACTATCTGGAGAACATCGGCAAGGTGAAGACCGCCGAGGAGTTCGTGAACAACTACCGCCTCTTCAACTATGCCATGAAGGCGCACGGGCTCGAGGACATGGCCTATGCCAAGGCCTTCATGCTCAAGGCGCTGAAGGAAGGCATCCAGGACAGCGACAGCTTCGCCAACAAGCTGACCGACAAGCGCTACGCCGACTTCGTCCGCAGCTTCAACTTCGAGGCGCTGGGCGAGGAGGCCACGACCTACGTCCTGGCCAATCACGGCGTCGCGGAAAGCTACCTGACCCGCGCCACCCCGCCGGACGGCACGCCGGCGGAAGCCTACGTCAAGGAGACGGAGTACTATTCCGACAACATCGGCCACATAAAGACGATCGAGCAGTTCCTGCACAAGGACAACGAGCGGCTGCTCCTCTACGCGCTCCAGGCCTTCGGGCTCGAGGGGTCGTTCAACGACAAGGCCCTGCTGGAGAAGATGCTTGAAGGCGGCACCAGCGACGCCGACAGCCCGGCCAACAAGCACGAGGACGAGAACTGGGCGCGGTTCGTCAAGTACTTCGACTTCGCCGGCCTCGGCGAGCAGGCCACAAGCTACAACCGCGCGCTCCAGCCCTCGGTGGACAAGTTCCTGCGCCAGAAGCTGGAGGAGGACAGCGGCGAGCAGAGCGAAGGCGTGCGCCTGGCGCTCTACTTCCAGCGCAAGGCCGGCACGCTGACCAACGCCTACGAGATTCTCGCCGACAAGGCGCTGGCCACCGTGGTGCGCACCTATCTCGGCCTGCCCGACGCGATCGCCCAGATGGACGTCGACCGGCAGGCCAAGCTGATCGAGGACCGTCTCAACCTCGAGGACTTCAAGGATCCGGCCAAGATCGAGAAGTTCATCACCCGCTTCAGCGCGATGTGGGACGTCCAGAACACCGACGCGACGCAGGCGCCGATCCTCGCCCTGTTCCAGCCCGTCGAGTACGGCATCTCCGCCGACTCGCTCATGGCGATCGCAACCCTGAAGAGATAGGAACCGAGCCTTGCAGTCTGGAATCTACGTCGCGCTCTCCTCGCAGATGGCGCTCGACAAGCGCCTGACGACCATCGCCGACAACGTCGCCAACACCAACACGGTCGGCTTCCGGGCCACCGGCGTGAAGTTCGAGGACATCGTCAGCGGGCTCGGCGACAAGTCGGTCGCCTTCGCCTCGGCCGGCGACACCTATCTTTCGACCCAGTCCGGCGCATTCCGCTCGACCAGCAACCCGTTCGACTTCGCCATCCGCGGCGATGCCTGGTTCGGGATCCAGACGCCGCAGGGCCCGGTGATGACCCGCGACGGCCGCTTCACCATGCTCGAGACCGGCGAGCTGGTCACGCTCGAGGGCTATCCGGTGCTCGACGCCGGCGGCGCGCCGATCATGCTAGACCCGCAGGGCGGCCCGCCCGAAGCCGGCGCCGACGGCACGCTGCGCCAGAACGGCCAGCTCATGGCCGCGATCGGCCTGTTCGAGTTTCAGCCCGGCCTGAACTTCACCCGCTACGGCAATTCCGGCGTCGTGCCCTTCGGGCCGCCGGAGCCGGTGGTGGACCGTCTCGACGCCGGTATCGTCCAGGGCTTCGTCGAGGATTCCAACGTCAACCCCGTCCTCGAGATCACCCGGCTGATCCAGGTCCAGCGCGCCTTCGAGCACGTCTCCGCCCTGATCCGCGACAGCGAGTCCGCGCTCGACCAGGCGATCTCGACGCTCGGACCGAGATAGGGTCATGCACGGCGCACCCGATACCCCGCTGCACGCCATCGAGCACATCCTGTCGCGCTTCGGCAACGACAGGACGCTGCTGCGCAGCGGCGGGCGCATCGACGACGTGTCGCCGAGCCACTACCGCGTGCGCGGCATCTCGACCAGCGCGCGCCTCGGCGATGTGGTCGAGCACCGCTCGTCGTCGGGCATGCGCACGGGCGAGATCGTCCGCATCGGCCCCGACGAAACGCTCGTCGCCCCCTACGACCGCAACCCCGACGCCGGCATCGGCGACGCCGTCTTCATCCGCACCGGCCGCGGGGCCGCGCCCCACGCCTCGTGGCGCGGCCGCGTCATCGACGCGCTCGGACGCCCGGTCGACGGCAAGGGCACCCTGACGGCCGGGCAGGAGACGGAGCCGACCGCGCCGCCCTCCGCCATGACCCGCCAGCGCGTTGCCACCGGCTTCATGACCGGGGTGCGCGTCATCGACATCTTCACGCCCATCTGCTTCGGCCAGCGCCTCGGCATCTTCGCGGGCTCCGGCGTCGGCAAGTCGACGCTGCTGGCGATGCTGGCCAGCGCCGAGGCGTTCGACACCGTCGTCGTCGCCCTGGTGGGCGAGCGCGGCCGCGAGGTGCGCGAGTTCCTCGAGGACACCATCGGCGCCGAGTGCCTGGCCAAGACCGTGGCCGTCGTCGCCACCAGCGACGAGAGTGCGATGATGCGCCGCCGCGCCCCCGACATGGCGATGCGCACGGCCGAGCATTTCCGCGACCAGGGCCACCGCGTGCTCCTCGTCCTCGATTCCATCACCCGCTTCGCGCATGCGCTGCGCGAGGTGGCGATCGGCGTCGGCGAGCCGCCCGTCGCGCGCGGCTATCCCGCCTCCGTCTTCACCGATCTGCCGAAGCTGCTCGAGCGCGCCGGCCCCGGCGCCGACGGCAGCGGCTCGATCACGGCCATCCTCTCCGTGCTCGTCGACGGCGACGACCACAACGACCCGGTCGCGGACTCGATCCGCGGCATCCTCGACGGCCACGTCGTGCTTTCGCGCACCATCGCCGAGCAGGGCCGCTACCCGCCGGTCGATCCGCTGGCCTCGATCTCGCGCCTCGCGCCCAAGGCGTGGACCAAGGAGCAGCGGGTGCTGGTGACGCGGCTGCGCAGCATGATCGCCCGCTTCGAGGACACGCGCGACATCCGCCTTCTCGGCGCCTACCAGCCGGGCGCCGACGCCGACCTCGACCTCGCCGTCAAGCAGGTCCCGTTGATCTACGAGGCGCTGACGCAGACGCCGCAGGATGCGGCCTCGCCCGATCCGTTCTCGGATCTCGCGCGCCATCTGAGGGCAAGAGAGAAGCCGGCGGATGAAACCGTGGAATAGAGTCAGCAGCTTCATCGGCCGCATCGCCGCCGGGCACAATGGCCGTCGGGACGTCAATGACGCGATTTTTCTGAACGACACGGCGTATCGCAACCATCAGCCAGTGGCTGCGGCGGCGCCGGATATTCGCGAGCGCCATTTCGGCGCGGGCGTCCGCGGCGTGAGGAACAGCGGCAATTCCGCCGTCGGCAAGGCGAAACCTGCCGGTGCCGGATGGCTGTCCCGGCTTGGCTTCGGGCAGCGCGCCGCCGCCCTTCCCGAGACGGAACACGTCAGGACGAAGATCATCGGCACACCAAACCCGGCAAGCGGGAAAAAGAAGACGCAGGCCATGGCAAGCAGAAAAGAAGAAGCGGCTCCTCCCGCCCCGGCTCTCGCCGGCAGCATGTCGGCGCCGGCCCGTCCCGCGCCTGCGAGGCCAGTCGGTTCCGCCG
>JAEZXF010000101.1 GCA_023419995.1 Pseudomonadota bacterium
CAGCGCGTCGGCGCTGCGGGCCCAGCGAACGGTTTCAGCGGAGGCGGGCATCGCCGCGACACCGAGTGCAATCACGCTCGCAGTAAGAAGAAGGTTTCGCATGGAGGCTCCCTGTTTAGATGCGATCTTCCCCGTGAGGGTTCTTTCCGCCCACGATTGGGTTGCACCTTACGGGAGGCAATCGGGTTTGGAAAGCATGGTTTTCCTGCGATCCCCGAAGCTGATGGCAACATCTTGCGCGTGATAGACAGCCGCGAGAGAGCCGACCCCGCCCGGCTGCGTGCCACCTGCCTGTGGCCGCATCTGCCGCGCCGCGCCCTTTCTCCGACCATGCTTTTGCAGCTTCGATTGCGATTGTTGCCGAAACGGGGTGCAATATTTGCAAACCCTGCGCATACACCGCGCGACCATGCCGCAAGTTGCGCCTTTTCGATCTGGATATGTAATGTTATTACATTTATATCCGCAGCATCCAGACGCCACGCCAAACCAGGTGAAACCCATGAAGCGCCTCCCCGTGACCGTTCTTTCCGGCTTCCTCGGAGCCGGCAAGACGACGCTCCTCAACCACATTCTCCACAACCGCGACGGCCGCCGGGTGGCCGTCATCGTCAACGACATGAGCGAGGTGAACATCGATGCCGCCCTCGTGCGCGACGGCGGCGCCAACCTGTCGCGCACCGAGGAGCAGCTGATCGAACTTACCAATGGCTGCATCTGCTGCACGCTGCGCGATGATCTTCTCGCCGAGGTGCGCAGGCTCTCGCAGCAAGGCCGCTTCGATTATCTGCTGATCGAAGGCACCGGCATCGCCGAGCCGCTGCCGGTCGCCACCACCTTCGACTATCGCGACGAGAATGGCGACAGCCTCTCCGACATCGCCCGGCTCGACACCATGACCACCGTGGTCGATGCCGCCAATCTGCTCAAGGACTATTCCTCGCAGGATTTCCTGCGCGACCGTGGCGAGGTCGCCGGTGAAGGCGACGACCGGGCGCTGGTCGACCTTCTCGTCGAGCAGATCGAGTTCGCCGACGTCATCGTGCTGAACAAGGTTTCCGACACGCCGTCCGGCGATCTCGACCTCGCGCGCACCATCGTCCGCTCGCTCAATCCCGACGCCGAGCTGATCGAGACCGATTTCGGCCGGGTTCCTCCCGACAGGGTGCTCGATACCGGCCGCTTCGACCTGGCGAAGGCCGAGCAGCACCCGCTGTGGTTCAAGGAGCTGAACGGGTTCAGGGACCATGTGCCCGAGACCGAGGAATACGGCATCCGCTCCTTCGTCTATCGCGAGCGGCGGCCGTTCGATCCGATGAGGCTCAAGGGCTTCATCGGCAGGCCGTGGCCGGGCGTGGTCCGCGCCAAGGGCTTCTTCTGGCTGGCGACGCGCCCGCACCACGTCGGCGAGATCAGCCAGGCCGGCGCGCTGATCCGCACCGGGCGGCGCGGCCTGTGGTGGTCCGCCGTGCCGAAGCACCGGTGGCCCGACCACCCCGAATGGCGCGCGGCGATGCGGCCCTATCTCGATCCCGTCTGGGGCGACCGCCGGCAGGAGATCGTCTTCATCGGCTGCGACCCGATGGACGAGGTGCAGATGCGGGCCAGGCTCGACGCGTGCCTGGTGCCCGAGCGCGACTTCACGCCCGGCCGCTGGCGCGACCTGCCCGACCCGTTCCCGAGCTGGGAAAGGCAGGCGGCATGAAGTTCCTCGTCCTCGTCATACAGGCGCTGCGGCCGCAGCCGCAGCATACCGATTGCACATGCCATTCCCGCCTCGCCTATCGTCCCCGCGAGAGGGAAAGGGACCGGGAGGAGGCGAACCAGAGCGGGACCGGGGCAGCAGCGCACGCCCAGCCCCGGCCGGGCTCCGCGGTCACTCCCAGCTCAGCGCACCGCCGTTCTGGTACTCGATGACACGGGTCTCGAAGAAGTTCTTCTCCTTCTTCAGGTCCATCGCCTCCGACATCCACGGGAACGGGTTCTCCGCCTCCGCGAACACCGGCGCGAGACCGAGCTGCGCGCAGCGCCGGTTGGCGATGAAGTGCATGTACTGCTCGCACAGCGCCGCGTTGAGCCCGAGGAAGCCGCGCGGCATCGTGTCCCTGCCGTAGGAGGCCTCGAGCTCGGCCGCGTCCTTCAGCATGCCGCGCACCTCGTCCTGGAAGGTGGGCGTCCACAAATGCGGGTTCTCCGCCTTGATCTGGTTGATGACGTCGATGCCGAAGTTCAGGTGGATCGACTCGTCGCGCAGGATGTACTGGTACTGCTCGGCGATGCCGACCATCTTGTTGCGCCGGCCGAGCGACAGGATCTGCGCGAAGCCGGTGTAGAACCACATGCCCTCGAACACGACGTAGAAGGCGACGAGGTCGCGCATGAACGCCTGGTCCGTCTCCGGCGTGCCGGTCTTGAACTCCGGATCGTCGAGATGGCGGGTGTAGTCGAGCGCCCATGCCGCCTTGTCGGTGATCGACGGCACCTCGCGGTACATGTTGAACAGCTCGCCCTCGTCCAGCCCGAGGCTCTCGACGATGTACTGGAAGGTGTGGGTGTGGACGGCCTCCTCGAACGCCTGCCGGAGCAGGTACTGCCGGCATTCGGGGTTGGTCAGGTGGCGATAGATGGCGAGCACGATGTTGTTCGCCACCAGCGATTCCGAGGCGGCGAAGAAGCCGAGATTGCGCTTGATCATGCGCCGCTCGTCCTCCGTCAGCCCGTCCTTCGACTTCCACAGCGCGATGTCGGCCTGCATCGACACCTCGGTCGGCATCCAGTGGTTGTTGCAGCCGGAAAGGTACTTCTCCCACGCCCAGCGGTATTTCAGCGGCAGCAGCTGGTTCACGTCGGCGCGGGCGTTGATCATGCGCTTGTCGTCCACCGACACCCGCGCGCCGCCGCGCTCGATCGCGCCGAGGCCGGTGGCGTCCGCTTCCGCCTGCGGCTTCGCCCCCGGCACGATCGCGGGGTTGGCTTTCGGTTCGGTCCAGTCGAGCATTTTCCTGTTCTCCTTGAAATTCTGCGATGTCGGCGCAGCCCCTCATCCGGCCCTGCGGGCCACCTTCTCCCCGTGCCCGGGGAGAAGGGGAGGCGGCGAGGGCGCGGCAGTGTCTCCTCTCCCCGTTCACGGGGGTCCGAAGGACGGGTCGAAACCCGTGGCTCGACCCCGGCAGATGCCGGCAGGCAGGTGAGGGGCAGCGCTGCGCTGCGCGGTGGTCTCCCGCCCTACTGGCAGGCCTCGCATTCCGGGTCGTCGACGGCGCAGGCCTTGCCCCAGCCGGCATCCGGATCGATGGCGAGGGGGGCGTCGATGACGATGGGAGCGGCCGAGGGCGCCGCGGCGACGGTGGCGGAGACGGCGTTGAGCTTGCCGTCGGTGCCCTTGAGCGTCGATTTCTCGACATGGGTCGCCGAGCGCGAGCGCAGGTAGTAGGTGGTCTTCAGGCCCTTCTGCCAGGCGAGGCGGTAGAGCTCGTCGAGCTTCCTGCCGCTCGGGTTGGCGATGTAGAGGTTGAGCGACTGCGCCTGGTCGATCCACTTCTGCCGGCGCGACGCGGCCTCGACCAGCCATGCCGCGTCGATTTCGAACGCGGTGGCGTAGAGCGCCTTCAGGTCGTCGGGGATGCGGTCGATGGAGCCGACGGAACCGTCGAAATACTTCATGTCCGATACCATCACCTCGTCCCACAGCCCGCGCGCCTTGAGGTCGTGGACGAGCTGCGCATTGACCACCGTGAAGTCGCCCGACATGTTCGATTTGACGAACAGGTTCTGGTAGGCCGGCTCGATCGACTGCGACACGCCGCAGATGTTGGAGATCGTCGCCGTCGGCGCGATCGCCATGCAGTTCGAGTTGCGCATGCCGGTCTTCTTCACCCGCTTGCGCAAGGCATCCCAGTCGAGCGTCGCCGTCGCGTCCATCTCGACGCCGGGCCGCGCCTTCTCGAGCAGCGCGATCGAATCGACGGGCAGGACGCCCTTCGACCACAGTGAACCGTCGAAGCTGGCGTAGCGGCCGCGCTCGGCGGCGAGATCGACCGAGGCCGAGATCGCATGGTAGCTGATCGCCTCCATGCTGCGGTCGGCGAACGCGACTGCCGCGTCCGAGGCGTAAGGGATACGCAGCTTCTGGATCGCGTCCTGGAAGCCCATCAGGCCGAGGCCCACCGGCCGGTGCTGCAGGTTCGAGCGCCGCGCCTCGGGAATGGTGTAGAAGTTGATGTCGACCACGTTGTCGAGCATGCGCATCGCCGTGCCGACGGTCCTCGCCAGCCGGTCGAGGTCGAGGCCCTTCTCCGTCACGTGGTTGAGGAGGTTGACGGAGCCGAGATTGCACACGGCCACCTCGTCCTTCGAGGTGTTGAGCGTGATCTCGGTGCACAGGTTGGACGAGTGCACCACGCCGACATGGCCCTGCGGCGAGCGGATGTTGCACGGGTCCTTGAACGTCACCCACGGATGCCCGGTCTCGAACAGCATGGTCAGGATCTTGCGCCACAGGTCGAGCGCGCGGATCTTGCGGAACACCTTGATGCCGCCGGCCGCCGCCTGTCGCTCGTAGGCTTCGTAAGCCGTCCTGAACGCAACGCCGTAGAGGTCGTGCAGGTCGGGCGTCTCGTCGGGCGAGAACAGCGTCCACTCGCCGTCTTCCTCGACGCGCTGCATGAACAGGTCCGGCACCCAGTTGGCCGTGTTCATGTCGTGGGTGCGGCGGCGGTCGTCGCCGGTGTTCTTGCGAAGGTCGAGGAACTCCTCGATGTCGACGTGCCACGTCTCGAGATAGGCGCAGACCGCGCCCTTGCGCTTGCCGCCCTGG
>JAEZXF010000106.1 GCA_023419995.1 Pseudomonadota bacterium
TCGCCGCCCGGGCCTACCGCATGTACTCCTCGGCCAACGGGCTCAATCCGGCGGCCTTCCGCAGCCTCAAGCGGCTGGAAAGCGAGATCGTCTCCATCGAGGCGGGGCTGTTCCACGGCGGCGACGAGACCTGCGGCGTGCTGACCTCGGGCGGCACCGAGAGCTGCCTGCTGGCGGTGAAGACCTACCGCGACATGGCGCGCAAGAAGCGGCGCGTCCGTCGGCCCAACATGGTCCTGCCGGCCACGGCCCATGTGGCGTGGTTCAAGGCGTCGGAATATTTCGGCGTCAAGGTGCGGCTTTTGCCGATGACGGCCGACTACGCCACCGACATCTCCCGGCTGAGGCGCATGATCGACCGCAACACGGTGATGGTGCTGGGCTCCGCGCCCGAATATCCGCACGGCACCATCGACCCGATCGCCCGGATGGGCGAGATCGCCGCAGCCAGGGGCGTGCCGCTGCACGTCGACGCCTGCGTCGGCGGCTTCATCCTGCCGTTCATGGAGATGAACGGCGTCGAGCTGCCGCCCTGGGACTTCCGCGTGCCGGGCGTGACCTCGATCTCGGCCGACCTGCACAAATACGGCTATGCGGCCAAGGGCGCCTCGTCGATCCTCTATCGCAACCTCGACCTCCTGAAGCACCAGATGTTCGTCTACCAGGACTGGCCCGGCGGCGTGTTCGCCTCGCCGGCGCTGCTCGGCACCCGGCCGGGCGGAGCATACGCCGCAGCCTGGGCCGTGCTGCAGAAGTTCGGCGTCGAGGGCTATCGCGAGCTCGCCGCGCAGACGACCGAGGCTGTCGAGGCGCTGAAGGCCGGCATCGCCCGCATCGACGGCCTGCGCCTGCTCGGCCGCCCGCAGGGGCCGCTCCTCTCCTACGGGGCGAGCGACAGGGACGTCAGCATCTTCGCCGTCGCCGACCAGATGGAGCAGAAGGGCTGGAGCGTGAACCGGGTCCAGAACCCCGACGGCATCCATGCCATGGTCACCGCGCAGCACCGGGCGGTGACCGGGGACTATCTCGCCGATCTGGAGGCGGCCGTCGCCGCCGTGCGCGCCGACCCCTCGCTGGCGCAGGCGGGCGGGGCCGCGACCTACGGCATGCTCGCGCACGTGCCGCTGCGCGGCATGGTCAAGGCGCGCGTGCTCGACACGTTCGCCGGCATGTACCGCGCGGGCGGCGGCGAGCTCGACCTGCACGAGCCGCACGCGCCGACCCTGCCGGAGCGCTGGATGGCGAAATACGTCCAGTGGAAGGCCCGGCGCGGCTGACCGCGGCGAACCGGCGCTTCAGAGCCGGGGAAGGCACGGCGACCCGCGAGCGGTCTGCCGGATACCGATCGTGCGACCCGGCCGCGCCTCCCCTTGTGGCGGCACGAGGGGAGGGCGGGGGCGGGACCGATGGTTATTTCTCGGCGCTGACCACGGCGAACCATGCGCCCTGCGGGTCCTGCGCGACCGCGATATAGGCCGGGCCGGGGACCTCCATAGGGCCCTGATGGACGGTGCCGCCGGCCGATTTGATGGCGTCGACGGCCGCCGTCCCCGTGCCGGCGACGCCGAAATAGGGCAGCCACGCCGGCACCGGCGAATCCCCGAGGCCCATTATCGCGCCGATGTCGGCCTCCTTGCGGCGGACGAGCTGGTAGGTGCCCATGTCGCCCATGTCCATCGCCTCGCCCCTGGTCCAGCCGAACAGCTTCGCGTAGAAGGCGAATGCGGCCTGCGGGTCGGACGACATCAGCTCGTTCCAGTTGCCGTGTCCCGCCTTGTTCTGGTCGAATGCCCCGCCGGTCTCGGCCCGGGCGCGGTCCGCTTCGCTCATCCGGCTCATGTCGGGCTGCAGGAGGCCGAACACCGCGCCCTGCGGATCGGCGACCACGGCGAAGCGCCCGGTGCCGGGAATGTCGGCCGGCTCCTTCAGCACCGTGCCGCCGGCCGACCCGATGTCGGCGGCGCTGGCGTCGCAGTCGTCGACGGCGAAATAGATCAGCCAGTTCGGGGGCGGGGTTCCGTCCTGGCCGGCGTTGGACATCAGGCCCGCGCCCATGTCGTCGCCGGATCTGGCCAGGCGGTAGTCGAAGCCTTCCATCCCGCTGTCGACCACCTGCCAGCCGAGGATCCTGCCGTAGAAGCCGGCGGCGCCGTCGAGATCGCTGGTTCCCAGCTCGTACCAGCACGGATTGCCGTGATAGCTCATCGTATGTCTCCTTCCTGTGTTCGCATGTTCAGGCGGATCGGCCCGCTCCTCGCGCGGCGTCCGCCCGCCGCCAGTGGTCCATGTGATCGGCCATGGCTTGCTCGAAGGCCGGCCGGGAGGTGGCGCGCGCCACGTAGTCCGTCAGCGCGGGATAGTCGCCGAGCTGGCCTTCGGCCTGCGGGACGCGCAGCACGTCGACCATCATGATGTCGGCCACGCTGAAGCGGCCGGCAAGCCAGTCGCGGTCCGTCATCAGCGTCTCCATCGCGTCGAGCTTGTTCCGCATGGCCTGGCGGGCGTACTCCACCGCCTCGGGCGTCGAGGCGGGCCCGAAGAACGCCGGCATGCGGGTGGCCAGCACCATGCCCATCCACCCGCCCGAGGCGATCTCGACGGTGTTGAGCGCGGCGATCAGCCATTGGGTGACCTCGGCCCTGCGGTCCGCCGGAAGCAGCGGCGTTCCCCCGGCAAGGTGCAGCAGGATCGCGCCGCTTTCGAAGAGGACGAGGTCGTCGTCGCGGATGGCCGGGACCTGCGCGAAGGGCTGCAGGGCCCGGTGCGCGTCGCTCTTCGGGCTTGCCGGAACCGTGGCGACTTCATAGGGACGGCCGATCTCCTCGAGCACCCAGCGCACGCGGAACTCGCGCACGAAGCCGCGCGGGAATTCCGGCAGCCAATCGTAGGTGTAGAGGATGACAGTCACGAGACGGCCGCCGAATCGAAGATGGGCTCGAAGCCGCCCCACATCATGCGCATGCCGTCGAACGGCATTTCCGGGAATTCCTGCCCTTCCATGCCGGCCTCCATCGCTTTGGCGGCGGCGTCGCAGGTGGCCTTGTCGGGCCATGCGGTCCAGCTGAACACCGGCACCTCGCCCGCCTCGGCCTTGCTGGCGCGATAGAAGTCGGTCTGCTTGCCGTGCGGGACGTCGACGCCCCACGCCTCGACCATGCCGGTGCAGCCGTTGGGGCGGAACGCGTCTTCCCAGGCGGTCCTCGCCATGTCGACATAGGACGCCTTGTTCCTTTCCGGCACCGCCAGCGCGAAGCCCTGGATGTAGCCCGCGCCCCGGTCGGTTCCCTCCGCGAAGACCGGCTCGAACCCGCCGAAGATCATGCGGCTTCCGTCGAACGGCATCTGCGGCATCGCCTGCATGGCCGGGTCCTTCTGCATCTTCTGCCAGGCGTCGTCGGCCTTGGCCTTGTCGGGCCATTCGATCCAGGAGAAGACGACGGTCTCGTCGTCCTTCGCGTTCACCGCGCCGTAGAGGTCGTTGACCTTGCCTGTCGGGACGTCGACGCCCCAGCTCTCGATCATGCGGGTTGCGCCATGGCTCCGGAACAACGGCCACACGGCACGGACGTGGTCGATGTACTTCTGCCTGTTGGCGGTCGGGACAGCGGCGATTGAGCCGGTGTAGTAAGGCATTTGCATGTCTCCTCTCTCGGTCGCGTCGTTCCCCGCAGGCGAACTATGACTCTTGAAGTATGAAAAAGCAACTGATAGTATCAAAAAATGACTAAAAAGCCCGATGCACCCCGTCTTCGCTATGATGAAGGCTGTCTGGCCGTGCATGCCCTCAACCAGACCGGCGACCGCTGGGCGCTGCTGGTCGTCCGCGAGCTGATGTTCACGGCCAAGCGGTTCCAGATGATCCGCGCCGGCCTGCCGGGTATCACCGCCGGCGTGCTGACGGGCCGGCTGGCGCAGCTCGGGGAGGCCGGCGTGGTGGCGCATGACGAGCGCCTCGGCGTCTATTCGCTGACGGAGGCCGGACGCGGCCTGCTGCCGGTGCTGGAGGCGCTGTGCCGGTGGGCCCTCACCATACCGGGGCACGACCCCTCGCGCTTCATCAGCCCCACCGCGCTGATGATCTCGATGGGGGTGAACCTCCAGCGCGGCCTGGCCGCGGGACGCACGGCGCTGGCCGGCTTCGACTTCGGCAAGGAGGCGTTCGAGACGCGCCTCGTCGACGGCGGGCTGCAGACCCGGGCGGTCGGCCGCCCCGACACGCCGTTCGTTCTCAAGGCGAGCGGCAACGCGATGGCCGCGGTCGTCTACGGCACCGCGCCGCTGTCGCTGCTGGTGGCGAAGGGCTTCGTCGGCGCGCAGGGCGACCTCGCCGCGGCGCAGGATTTCATCGACCTGTTCAGGCTCGAGCCCCAGTCCTGACCGTTCCCGCCCGGCCCAGGGCTTCTCCTCCCTGGCCGAGCAGATCTGCGAGATCATGCTGACGCAGGCCGAGAGGATCTCGAACAGGAACGCCACGAACGATCCGAGCAGCGAGGCGATGCCGGCCCCGAAGAACCAGAAGAGCGCCGGCTCGCTCGGCTCCCGCCCCCTCCATCTCTCCGCTTGCATTCGGCCGTCTCGAAGTCGAAGCTGAACCGGACCGAGGGGCGGGGAGAAGAGGAGGAAATCATGCAGCATTTCCGACTGAGACGGCTTTCGTTCGCCGTCGTCCTGGCATTCGGCACCGCGCCGGGATCGGCCGCGTTCGCGGCGTCGCCCGCGCCGGCGGAGGGCGAGAACGGCATGGTGGTGACGGCCCAGCATCTGGCGTCGCGGGTCGGCGTCGACGTCCTGAAAAGCGGCGGCAATGCCGTCGATGCCGCCGTCGCGGTGGGCTATGCGCTGGCCGTCGTCTATCCGACCGCCGGCAATCTCGGCGGCGGCGGCTTCATGACCATCCGCCTCGCCGACGGGACGACGACGTTCCTCGATTTCCGCGAGCGGGCGCCGCTGGCCTCGACCCGGACCATGTATCTCGACGCCGACGGCAACCCGGTGCCTGGGGCGTCCACCGACGGCTATCTTGCGGTCGGCGTGCCGGGCTCGGTCGCCGGCATGGAGACGGCGCGCGAGAAATACGGCACCAAGCCGCGCGAGGAGCTCATCGCGCCGGCGATCAGGCTGGCGAGCGAAGGCTTCGTGCTCGAGCCGGGCGACATCGCCTCCTTCGCCGAGGGCAACGACATGCTGGCGCAGGACGAGGCGGCGGCGAAGATCTTCCTGAAGGACGGCAAGCCGCTGGAGCTGGGCGCGACGCTGGTGCAGGCCGATCTCGCCAAGTCGCTGACGGCGATTGCGCAGGGCGGCGCCGACGCCTTCTACAAGGGCGAGACCGCCGACCTGATCGTCAGGGCGAGCGAGGCCCATGGCGGCATCCTGACCAAGGCGGATTTCGAGCAGTACCAGGTGCGCGAGCTGGAGCCGGTCAAGTGCAGCTATCGCGGCTACGACATCGTGTCCTCGCCGCCCCCCTCCTCGGGCGGGCTGGTGATCTGCGAGATCCTCAACGTGCTGGAGGGCTATCCGATCTCCTATCTCGGCTACGGCTCGGCCGAGACGGTGCGGCTGATGGTCGAGGCCATGCGGCACGCCTTCGTCGACAGGAACACGGCGCTGGGCGATCCGGACTTCGTCGACAACCCGGTCGAGAAGCTGACCGGCAAGGCCTATGCCGAGGAGATCCGCGCCCGCATCGATCCGTACCGGGCCGGGGTGAGCGAGGCGCTGAAGCCGGCCGGCTTCGGCGAGTCGGCGGAGACGACGCACTACTCGATCATCGACAGGGACGGCAATGCGGTGGCCGTCACCTACACGCTGAACGGCTCGTTCGGCATCGGCAAGGTGGCCGAGGGCACCGGCATCCTGCTCAACAACGAGATGGACGACTTCACCGTCAAGCCCGGCGTGCCGAACCTCTACGGGCTGGTGCAGGGCGAGGCCAACGCCATCGAGCCGAGGAAGTCGCCGCTGTCGTCGATGAGCCCGACCATCGTGTCGAAGGACGGCGAGCCGTTCATGGTGATCGGCAGCCCCGGCGGCGCGCGCATCATCACCATCACGCTGTCGGCGATCGTCAACGTCGTCGACCACGGCATGGACCTGCAGGAGGCGATCGATGCGCCGCGCATCCACCACCAGTGGCTGCCGGACAGGG
>JAEZXF010000127.1 GCA_023419995.1 Pseudomonadota bacterium
CTGTGGCACGCCATGCCCGAGCTGGCGGAGCTGTTGCTGCGGCGCGGCGCATCCATCGACGCGATCGACCACGAGGGCCGCTCCGCCTTCGCCGCGGCGGCCGTCCGACCGGACCCGACCTGGCTCGACCGGCTGGCGGCGGCCGGCGCGGACATCGCGCGCCACGGCGACGAGGCGATCCTCGAGGCCGCTGCCGCGGGCCGCGACGATTCGATCTCGCGGCTGATCGGCCTCGGCGTGGCGGTGTCGCGGACGCGGATCGGCGCGTCGGCCATCGTCCTCGCGGCGAATGCGGGCCGCGTCCCGACCGTGCGCCTGCTGCTGGAGCGCGGCGCACGGCTCGGCACGATGTCCGGCATGGAGGACGTGGCGCGTGAGGGCATGGAGGGCGCCCGCGCCGTCCTCGAGGAGGTCATCGCCCGGGCGGAAGCCTCGCGGGCCCATGTCGACGTGGCGGCGGAACGGGCCGAGCTGGCGCGGCTCCAGGCCGCGCATGCCGAGATCGTGGAGATGCTGGGCCTGTAGCGGCCAGAGCATTCCGGAGCCGGACAAAACCGTCCGGCGTCGCAAGGATGCTGCCAGGGAAACCCAGACGGAGCAGCGGAACTGCGTTCGTCGGGACGCCCGCGCTCTACCGCGTCGGCACCGGATGCTCGCCGCGATAGTCGTAGAAGCCGCGGCCGGTCTTGCGGCCGAGCCAGCCGGCCTCGACATACTTCACCAGCAGCGGGCACGGGCGGTACTTGGAGTCCGACAGGCCGTCGTGCAGCACCTGCATGATCGACAGGCAGGTGTCGAGGCCGATGAAGTCGGCGAGCTGCAGCGGCCCCATCGGGTGGTTGGCGCCCAGCTTCATCGCCGTGTCGATGGCCTCGACCGAGCCGACGCCCTCGTAGAGCGTGTAGATCGCCTCGTTGATCATCGGCAAGAGGATGCGGTTGACGATGAAGGCCGGGAAGTCCTCGGCGACGGTGATGGTCTTGTCGAGCGAGGCGACGAACGCCTTTGCCGTCTCGAAGGTCGAATCCTCGGTGGCGATGCCGCGCACCACCTCGACCAGCTTCATCACCGGCACCGGGTTCATGAAGTGGATGCCGATGAAGCGCTCCGGCCGGTCGGTCTGTGCCGCGAGCCGGGTGATCGAGATCGACGAGGTGTTGGTGGCGAGCAGCGCCTCCGGGTTGAGCAGCGGGCAGAGCTGGGCGAAGATCTTGCGCTTGACCGTCTCGTCCTCGGTCGCCGCCTCGATGACGAGGTCGACGTCGGCGAGGTTCTCCAGCGCCGGCGCGGCGACGATGCGCTGGTTGGCGGCGCGGTGCACGCTCTCCTCCAGCTTCCCGGACGATACCTGGCGGGCCATGTTGCCGTTGATGGTGGCCAGCCCCGCCTCGATCCGCTCGAGCGAGACGTCGTACAGCTTGACCCGGTAGCCGGCCAGCGCCGCGACATGCGCGATGCCGCCGCCCATCTGCCCAGCCCCGATGATGCCCACCGTCGAAATCTTGCCAGTCATGTCCAGCCCCGTGCTCCGGCCTTTGGCGGCCGCTTTGTTGCGGTGCAAAATAGAAGGGCGGGGTGACATCTGTCTACCCCGCCCCTTAACAATAGTACCGGCGTTGCCGCAGCGTCAAAGCGCCTTTTCGAGCTCCGGCAGGATAGTGAAGAGATCGCCGACCAGGCCGTAGTCGGCGACCTGGAAGATCGGCGCCTCCTCGTCCTTGTTGATGGCGACGATGACCTTCGAGTCCTTCATGCCGGCGAGGTGCTGGATCGCGCCCGAGATGCCGACGGCGATGTAGAGCTCCGGCGCGACGACCTTGCCGGTCTGGCCGACCTGCCAGTCGCTCGGCGCGTAGCCGGCGTCGACCGCCGCGCGCGAGGCGCCGACGGCGGCGCCGAGCTTGTCGGCGACGGGAAGGATGACCTCCTCGAACTTCTCCGACGAGCCGAGCGCGCGGCCGCCCGAGATGATGATCTTGGCCGAGGTCAGCTCCGGACGGTCGCTCTCCGACAGCTTGTTCTCGACGAAGGAGGACAGGCCCGGATCGGCGGCGGCCGCCACGCTCTCGACCGCGGCCGAGCCGCCCTGGTCCGCCGCCTGGAACGAGGCGGTGCGAACGGTGATCACCTTCTTGGCGTCGGTCGACTGCACGGTCTGGATGGCGTTGCCGGCGTAGATCGGCCGCTTGAACGTGTCGGCCGAGACCACCTCGATGATCTCGGAGACCTGCGCCACGTCGAGCAGGGCGGCGACGCGCGGCAGCACGTTCTTGCCCATGGTCGTGGCCGGCGCGATCACCGTGTCGTAGTTGCCGGCGAGCGAGACGATCAGCGCGGCGGTCGGCTCGGCCAGCCGCTCGGCGAGCTCGTCGGCCTCCGCGAGCAGCACCTTGCGCACGCCGGAAAGCTTGGCGGCCGCGTCGGCGGCGGCCTTGGCGCCCTTGCCGGCGACCAGCACGTCGACGTCGCCGCCGATCTTCAATGCCGCGCTCAGCGCCTTGGCGGTCTGGTCGGAGAGGGTGGCGTTGTCGTGTTCGGCAACGAGAAGAATGGCCATTGTCGTGATCTCCCTTTTCCGAACCCTAGAGGACGCCCGCGGACTTCAGGCTGGACACGAGTTCCGCCACGTCCTTGACCTTGACGCCCGCCTTGCGGCCGCCCGGCTCCTCGGTCTTCACCACCTTGAGGCGCGGCGAGACGTCGACGCCGTAGTCGGCGGCGGACTTCTCGTCGAGCGGCTTCTTCTTGGCCTTCATGATGTTGGGCAGCGACGCGTAGCGCGGCTGGTTCAGGCGCAGGTCCGTCGTCACGATCGCCGGCAGCTTCACCTCGACGACCTGCAGGCCGCCGTCGACCTCGCGCGTCACCTTGGCCTTGCCGTCGCCGAGCTCGACCGCCGAGGCGAAGGTGCCCTGCGACCAGCCGAGCAGCGCGGCCAGCATCTGGCCGGTCTGGTTGGCGTCGTCGTCGATCGCCTGCTTGCCGAGCACGACCAGCTCCGGCTTCTCCTCGTCGACGACGGCCTTGAGCAGCTTGGCCACCGCCAGCGGCTCGACCGCGTCGTCGGACTTGATCAGGATGCCCCTGTCCGCGCCCATGGCGAGCGCCGTGCGGATCGTCTCGGCCGCCTGGGCGGGGCCGATGGAGACGACGACGATCTCCGAAACCTTGCCGGCTTCCTTCAGGCGGATCGCCTCCTCGACGGCGATCTCGTCGAACGGGTTCATCGACATCTTCACGTTGGCAAGCTCGACGCCGGATCCGTCCGACTTCACGCGGATCTTCACGTTGAAGTCCACCACCCGCTTGACTGGGACAAGAACTTTCATTCGTTCAAAACCTTTCCGAGAAATTCGTGGGCGCTGGCTGGCAGCATCCCTGCCGTTCGCTTGCGGATATGGAATTCGCCGAGGCGAGACCCGTGCGCCCCGTCGCCGGCGAGACGGCATGGGCCCTGGTCGCCAGTGGCTGTAGTAGCACACCGGGGCAGCGTCAATACGGATGCGGGCTTCAAACCGTTTGAAAGGCGCGGCAGATCAGCGCCGTCCCCACGGCGACGGCGGCGGCGCCGGCGTGCTCTCGGGCGCCGCCTCGATGGCCTGCGGGGTGACGATCTCGCGGTCGAACAGCGGCACGCCGCGCCGGCGCAGCACGAGCACCAGCACCGCGCCGGCGACGATGCCGCCGAGATGCGCGGCCCACGAGATCTCGTCGTCCGCCGTCAGCACCACCCTCGCCACCTGGAACAGGATCCACAGCACCAACAGGATGGAGGCCGGCAGCCGCACCGGGAACCGGCCGAGCGCCAGCACCCACACCTTCAACCGCGGGTGCAGCATCAGGTAGGCGGAAACCACGCCGGCGATGGCGCCGGACGCGCCGATCAGCGGCGCCTGCGAGTCCGGCGCGACCATGCCGTGGGCGAAGGCGCCCGCCACCGCGCAGGCGAGATAGAACAGCAGGAACTTGATGTGGCCGAGCGCGTCCTCGACATTGTCGCCGAACACCCACAGGAACAGCATGTTGCCGCCCAGATGCCAGATGTCGCCGTGCAGGAAGGCATAGGTGACGTAGGTGGCGTCGTCCGGCACCAGCACCCATTCGTCCGGCCGCTCGGCGATGTCGAACACGGTCGAAGGGATGTAGCCGAGGCCGATCACCGCCGCCTGGGCGACGCTCTCGCTGGACAGCGTGGTCAGGAGGTAGACGATGACGTTGGCGGCGATCAGCCCGAGCGTGACGTACTGGAGCCGGATGTGCTTGAGGCTGTTGGCGTCATGCAGCGGAATGAACATCGATGCCGGTCCTTTCCGCCGCGCGCCTGCCTACCGGTTCTGTCCCGGCACCCATAGCACGTCGCTTTCGCCCCTGTCATTGACCGCCCTGGCGGCGACGAAGAGGAAGTCGGAGACGCGGTTGATGTAGCGGATGGCCGCCTCGCCCACCTTCTCGCCTTCCTTGAGCGACAGCTCCACGATCATGCGCTCGGCACGGCGCGAGACGGTGCGCGCGAGATGCAGCGCCGCCGCGGCCGGCGAGCCGCCGGGCAGCACGAAGGTGCGCAGCGGCCGGATGCCCTTGTTGACGGCGTCGATGTCGCCCTCCAGCCGCCTGACCTGCGAATCGACGATGCGCAGCGGCTCGTAGCCGAGGTCCTCGCCGGTGTCGGGCGTCGCCAGCTCGGCGCCGAGGTCGAACAGGTCGTTCTGGATGCGCCCGAGCATGGCGTCGAGCTCGGGCTGGGCGTCCCTCGTGTGCAGCCGCGCCAGGCCGATGCAGGCATTGGCCTCGTCGACCGTGCCGTAGGAGGCGAGGCGCTGGTCGTATTTCGGCCGCCGCTCGCCGGTGCCGAGCGCGGTCGTGCCGTCGTCGCCGGTGCGGGTGTAGATCTTGTTGAGGATGACCATGGCTTCGCCTTCCCTGTTCAGCCCCGCGAGAACCACAGCGCCAGCACGATGAACACCAGCGCCACGAACTGGAGCGCCACCCGGGCCTGCATCAGCTTGTTCGAGGTGTTGCCGGATCCGCCGCGCAGCATGTTGATG
>JAEZXF010000128.1 GCA_023419995.1 Pseudomonadota bacterium
CACCAGACCAGTGTCCCGGCGGAATTGGGCATGGCGAGCGCCACGATCTCGCCGCGCCCCACCCCCTGGCCCGCGAGCCAGTGGGCGGCAGCGCCGACCTTCCTGCGGAAGGCGCCGAAGGAGACCGGCTCCTCCCCGCGAAAGCTAACGAAGGGCGCATCGGGCGTCAGGTCCGTGCGGGCCTCGAGCGCGAGGCCGAGGGTCCAGTTGTCGGCGTCGCGCGCGGCGAAGATGTCGGGCATGGGAACGTCCGCTCCGAAAGGAAGCGGGCCCCTCGCGGGGCCCGCCCCAAGGCTAGCGCATCGTCTTGAACTTGCCGTCCTCGATGGTCACCGAGATCAGCGTGTCGGAGAAGACGCCCTCGTGCTGGTCGGCGCTGTAGCAGACCTTGCCGTCCATGTAGGTGCCGGCGTAGTCGCAGATCGTCTCCAGCGTGTCGCGGATCTTCTCGCCGGTGATCTCGCCCTCGATGCGGCGGATCGCCTCGTTGATCATCTCGATGCCCATCGAGCCGATCAGCTCGGCATAGCCCTGCGGCTCCTTGCCGGCGGCGACGATGATCTCGCCCAGCTCCTTCTGGCGCTCGGAGGGATCGTCCCAGTTGCCGATCGAGACGATCTCGATGCCCTCGGCCGCCGTGCCGGCGGCGTTGAGGAACGGCCGCTGGTTGAGGCTGCCGGTGCCGACGATCGGCGCCTCGATGCCGACCTGCTTCGCCGCGCGGACGAAGGACGCGCCGAGCGGCGGGGCCGAGGTCTTCAGCAGCACCACGTCCGGATTGGCGTTGCGGATGTTGGTGGCGGCGGCGGTCAGGTCGATCGCGTTGAGCGGCGCGCTCACCGCGGCGACGATCTCGGCGTCGGTGCCCTCGGTCTGCTCGCGGGCGAACTTCATTCCCGCCTCGCCGTAGGCGTCCTCCTGGTAGAGGATGGCGACGCGCTTGTGGCCGGGCTCGAAAATGCCGCGCTTGAGCACCTCGTTGATGATCAGCACGTCCGAGGGCGCGGTGCGGAACACCCACGGCCAGAACTTGTTGGCCTTGTCGGTGACGCTGATCGTGCCCACGGGCGAGAGGAGCGGCACCTTGCTCTGCATGGCGATCGGCGCCGCGGCGAGCGTGCCGCTGCCGGTGGTCGGGCCGGCGATGGCGACCACGCTGCTCTGACGGATCAGGCGGGTCGCGCAGCGGGCCGCCTCCGTCGGGTTGGTCTGGTCGTCGCAGATGATGAGCTCGATCTGGTGACCGTTGAGCGCGTTCTCCTTGTTCGCCTTGTCGACGAGCGCCTGGACGATGTCACGCTCCGGCACGCCGAAGGGCGCGGCCGGACCGCTCAGGCTGTAGATGCCGCCGATCTTGATGACGTCGGCCTGCGCACCGGAGGCTGCCAGCATGCCGGCAACCAGCGCAGCCATGAAGCCTTGCCTGCGAAGTCTCTTCATTTCTCTCTCCCTGTTGTCGCATGACCGGTCCCCGGCCCCTGCAGTTTCCGGACGCATCAGGCGTCCACTCCCATGAAGGCCTGCGCGATCGCCTCTATGTCGCGCAGGTCCTCGCGTGACCCGACCTTCGCCGTCTCGCCGTGGCTGAGCACCATGTATCGGTCCGCCACCCGCTCGGCGAAAGGCACGTTCTGCTCCGCCAGGAGCAGGGCGATGCCGCGCCGCTTGAGCACGTCGAAGGCATTCTCAAGGATGTCGAAGATCGCCGGCGCGAGGCCCTGGGTCGGCTCGTCGAGCAGGAGGGCGGCGGGGTTGCGCCCGAGCGCGATCCCGATCGCCAGCATCTGCTGCTCGCCGCCGCTGAGCACTCCCGCCGACGCGGTGCTGCGCTGGCCGAGGATGGGGAACAGGCTCAGGATCATCTCCCGGCACTCGCCCCGCGCCTCCGGCGCCAGCATGCGCAGGCCGAGCTCGATGTTCTCCGCCACCGACATGGTGGAGAAGATGTTGCCGCGCTGCTCCGGAACGAAGGCGAGGCCGTGATAGGCGCGCTGATGCGCGCCCATGCGCCCGAGATCGGTGCCGTTGACGAGCACGCTTCCCTGCCCGGAGACGGTGCCGGCGATCGCGCCGAGAAGGCTGCTCTTGCCGGCGCCGTTGGAGCCGAGCAGCGCCACCATCTCGCCGGCACGCACGTCGAGGTCTATCCCGTGCACCACCTCGATGCGGCTATAGCGCGCGCGGATGCCGCGGCAGACGAGGACCGGCGTCCCGGCGTCTTTCGTCCCGGCCGTCATGCCGCCCTCCCGAGATAGGCTTCGATGAAGCTCGGATCCGAGGCAACGCGCTCGGGATCGCCCTCGATCAGGCAGGCTCCCTGCTTGAGCACCATCAGGTACTCGGCCAGATCGCGGACCAGCTTGAAGTTGTGCTCCACCAGCAGCACGCCGACGCCGCGCTCGGCGAGGCGGCGGATCTCGCCGGCGAGCATGCGCTGCTCGTCGAGCGAAAGGCCCGCGGCCGGCTCGTCGAGGAGGATGTAGCGCGGCTCGTTTGCCACTGCCCGCGCCACCTCGACCAGGCGCACCCGGCCCATCGGCAGCTCGCCCATCTGCATGTCCTTCAGCGGCAGCAGCTTCAGGTCGTCGAGGATCTCGTGGCAGCGGCGCAGGAAGTGCCGCTCCTCGGCCGAGCATTTCGGCAGGCGCAGCATCGAGCCGAGCACGCCCGACTTGCGGACCGGGTAGAAGCCGCACAGGACCGCCTCTTCCACCGTGATCTGCGGGTCGAAGCGGGGCGTCTGGAAGGTGCGCGCGAGCCCGAGCGAGATGCGCTGGCTGGGGCTGAGCGCGTCGGCCACCACGCCGTCGACGATGACGGTGCCGGCGATCGGCTTCACCATGCCGGTGATGGCGTTGAACATCGTGCTCTTGCCGGAGCCGTTCGGGCCGATCACCGAGATGATGCGCCCGGGCTCCAGGGTGAGCGAGGCGTTCGAGAGGGCGGTGATGCCTCCGAAGCGGACGGTGACGTCGCGGATCTCGATGCTCATGTCGCGCTCCTCGGCTGGCGCTCGCGCCGGGCGGCGCGACGCGGCTTGAGAACGGTCAGCCAGTTGGTGCCGAGGATGCCGTTCGGCGTGACCAGGAGGACGAAGATCAGCACGGCGCCGAAGATCATGCCCTGGGTCTCGGCGGCCGGCAGGTAGAGGGTGAGGAGCGTCAGGAAGGCCGCGCCCAGCACCGGCCCGAGATAGGTGGCCGCGCCGCCGATCACCGCCATCAGCATGATGCGCAGCGAGACGTGCATGGTCAGCGAATCCGGCCCGACATAGCTCATGTAGTGGGCGTAGAGCCAGCCGGCGACGCCGGCGACCGCCGCCGTGACGGAGAAGTAGGAGGCGAGCAGGTTGGCGACGTTCACGCCGTCGGCGGTCGCCCGCAGCGGATCGTGCTTGGCCGTCCGCACCGCCCGGCCGATCGCCGAGTTGGTGAGGTTCGCGTAGAAGACCAGCGCCAGCACCACGAGCGCCCAGCCGAGCAGGTGCATGGAGAACTGCGTGTCGAAGCCCGGCAGCGAGGGAATGCCGGAAAGCCCGATATAGCCGCCGGTGAAGCTGCCGCCCTCGCGCACGAAATGCTCGAGGACGAGGCTGAGGAGGATGGTGCCGATCGACAGCGGCATCGGCGAGAGGCGGACGATGGCGCGCGCCGTCGGATAGGCGAGCAGCGCCGGGAGCACGATCGCGGCGACGAGGCCGAGCCACGGCGACAGCTCGTAGTGGACGGTGATGATCGCGGTGGCGAAGGCGCCGACCGAGGCGAACGCCGCCGTCGCCATGGTGAGGATGCCCGCCTGGCCGTAGGCCATGCCGGCCGAAAGGGCCATCAGCGCGAAGATCGCGACGATCACCGAATTGTCGAGCCAGAAGGGGCTGCCGGCGATGAACGGGCTCAGCGCCGCAATGATGGCGGCCACGATCAGGGCCGGCCGCAGGCGTTCGAGAAGACCGTGCTGCATCAGACCCGTCCTCCGGTGGCGGCGATCTGGTTGTTCTTGCCGAGGGCGAGAACGACGAAGATGAAGATCAGGGGAACCGTGGTCGACAGGCTGCTCGGCAGGTAACCGGAGCACAGCGCCTGCGTGATGCCGATGATGAGCCCGCCGAGGAATCCGCGGAGCGGACTGCGCAGGCCGAAGATGATGGCCGAGCCGAAGCCCCAGATCGTCAGCGTGAAGGCGGTGCTGTAGTCCGCGCCGGTGGTGAAGAGGATGAGGACGCCGGCGATCCCCGCCATCAGGCCGCCGAGGATGTAGGTGGCGAACCAGATCTGCCGCACGGGGATCCCCGTCAGCGCCGCGCCGACCGGGTTGACCGCGCTCGCCCGCATGGAGCGGCCGAAGGGCGTGCGGTTGATGATGAGGTAGAGCGCCGTGAGGATCGCGAGGCAGATCACCACGTTGATCCCGAATTGCGGGCTGATGCGGATGCCGAAGACGTTCCAGAAGGTCTCGAAGGGCTGGCGGATCATCGGCGCGGTGCCGAAGTTCGTCAGGATCGCGGATTCGAGGAAGGTCGCCAGGCCGAAAGTGCCGAGCACGGGGATGATGTGGTCGACCGAGCCGGGGCGGTTCAGCCGCATCGAGACGATGCCGACGATGCCCGCCGCCGCCACCGCCGCGCCGATGGCGAGGAAGAGGCCGAGCGGGCCGCCCACGGTGTACATGATGGCCACGGCCAGCACGGCATAGGCGCCGAGCGCCACGTCGACCGACCCCGTGGTGATGAAGACCAGGCTCACGGGAAATGCGAGCAGACCGTAGGTCACGCCCAGCAACGCCCCGCGAACGACATATTCGACGAATTCGTACACGTTTCCTCCCTTCGTTCTTTCCAGACCCGAACCGGCCTCCCCGGGGCCTGCGCGGCCGTTCGGGCTACGTCATCCAGAGACCGCCGGTGACGTTGATCGCCTGGCCGGTCATGTAGGCCGCCGCAGGAGAGAGCAGGAAGCATGCGACCCGCGCAATATCTTCCGGCGTCCCGAGCCGCCCGAGCGGAATGGCCGACACCCTGTCGGCAGATCTCGGCAGTCCGAGGGCAGCGGCCTCGCGATCCGCGTGGGCGCGCATCTCGGTCTGGTCGATGGTGCCGGGGCAGATCGCGTTGACGCGCACGCCCCTGCCCGCCAGCTCGTGCGCGGCCGACTGGGTCATCGCGATCACCGCGCCTTTCGAGGCGCTGTAGGACATGGCGAAGGGCCGGCCGGACTTGCCGAACCACGAGGCCATGTTGACCACCGCGCCGCGCGCCGCGGTCAGGTCGTCGAGCAGGAGCTGCAGGCAGTTGAAGCTGCCCAGCACGTTGACCTCGAGCGTGCGGCGGAAATCCTCTTCGGCCACCTCGGGCAGCGCGCCGAGCTTGCCGATCCCGGCATTGTTGACGAGCAGGCTCACGG
>JAEZXF010000147.1 GCA_023419995.1 Pseudomonadota bacterium
CGACCGCGTCGGCCGCGCGAAACACCTTCGACGGCTTCACGAAATCGTCGAAATAGCGGATGGCGAAGCCGACCAGCCGGTCGAGCTCGGGATGGGTCTGCGGCGAGACGCCCGGCGCATGGCGCGAGATGAAGCCCCACAGCACGGCCTTGTCGTGCGCATTGGAGGCGCTGACGAGGTTGAGCAGCAGCGCGAACGACACCGGCATGTCGACCACCGGCGGGTTGCCGGAATGGATGTGCCAGACCGGGTTGCCGAGCCGCTCCTTCCAGTCCTGCCGCCGGTAGGCGGCGAGGAACTGGTAGTACTCGTCGACCGCGCGCGGGATGACGTCGAAATAGAGCTTCTTCGCCGTGCGCGGCTTCTGGAACATGTAGAGCGCGAGGCTCTCGGTCGGGGCGTAGGTCAGCCATTCGTCGATGGTCAGCCCGTTGCCCTTGGACTTGGAGATCTTCTCGCCGTTCTCGTCGAGGAACAGCTCGTAGACGAAATGCTCCGGCGGGCGGCCGCCGAGCGCGGTGCAGATGCTGTCGTAGACGCCCATGTTGGGGCCGTGGTCCTTGCCGAACATCTCGAAATCGACGCCGAGCGCGGCCCAGCGCGCGCCGAAATCCGGCTTCCACTGCAGCTTCACCCTGCCGCCGGTGACGGGCAGCGTCACCTCCTCGCCGTCCTCGTCGTCGAAGGTGATGGTGCCGGCTTCCGCGTCCACCTTCTTCATCGGCACGTAGAGCACGCGGCCTGTCTTCGGCGAGATGGGCAGGAACGGCGAATAGGTGGCGCGGCGCTCCTCGCCCAGCGTCGGCAGCATGATCGCCATGATCGCGTCGTAGCGCTCCGCCACACGCCTGAGGATGGCGTCGAAGCGGCCGGACTTGTAGTAGTCCGTCGCGCTGGCGAACTCGTAGTCGAAGCCGAACGTGTCGAGGAACCGGCGCAGCATCGCGTTGTTGTGGTGGCCGAAGCTCTCGTACTTGCCGCCGAACGGGTCGGGCACGACGGTCAGCGGCTGGTGCAGCCAGGGCTCGAGGAACGACTTGTCGGGCACGTTGTCGGGAATCTTGCGCATCCCGTCCATGTCGTCGGAGAAGCACAGGATCCGCGTCGGCACCTTGTCCTCGGTGAGCACGCGGAAGGCTGTGCGCACCATGGTCGTGCGCGCCACCTCGCCGAACGTGCCGATATGCGGCAGGCCCGACGGGCCGTAGCCGCTCTCGAACAGGATCTCGGCCGGCCAGTCGCGTCCCTCGTAGCGTTTGACGATCTTGCGCGCCTCCTCGAACGGCCAGGCCTTGCTGTCGCGCGCGGCGGCAAGCAGTTCCGGCGTGAGGATGAGCGAGTTCGATCGCGTCTGGGTCATGATCGGCGTTCCGTGCGGTTCGCGGGGAGGGTTGGCGGGCGTCTGCGCGCGCGAAATCTCTAGGCGGGCGGCCGCGGTGCGTCAATCATGGCATGCCCGCGGCCCGGCTTTTTCGTTGCAGGCGGCCATGCGCCCGCCTAACTTGCGGCCGCAACACGAACCGACGGAGCATTTCATGTCGAAGCCGACCCCGCAGGAAGCGCTGGTCTATCTGATGGTCATCCTCTCCGCCTCCGACCGCGACATGGGCGACGAGGAGCTGGCGCGCATCGGCGCGATCGTGCGCACCCTGCCGGCCTTCCGCGGCTTCCCGCAGGCCCGCACGCTGGCCGTGGCGCAGGATTGCCAGCGGCTGCTGCAGGAGGAGGACGGCTTCGGCGGCGTGCTCGACCTGATCGCCGAGACGCTGTCGCCGGAGCTGCGCGAGACCGCCTACGCGCTCGCGGTCGACGTCGCCTCCGCCGATCTGTCGGTGAAGCTGGAGGAGGACCGCGTGCTCGAGCTGGTGCGCGAGCGCTTCGACCTCGAACGGGGGACCGTCCTGGCGATCGAGCGCGCCGCGCGCATCCGCCACCGCCCGCTTCAGTAGAAGCTGACCGGGAAATACTTGAGGTACAGCTCGGCGAAGATGCCCTTCACGCCGATCTCGCGCAGCGCGTAGTCGAACGCCTGCGCCAGCGCCGCGTCGTCGCGCCTGACCGCGATGGCCAGCCCGCCGCCGAGGAACTCCGGCGCGAGATAGGGGCCGCCGGCAAAGCGGCAGCACCCGGCGGACCCCGACCCGGCCAGCCAGAACGAAAGCCGCATGCCGTCGCCGAAGGCGCCGTCGAGCGTGCCCTCGCGCAGGCCGTCGTGGAGCCAGTCCGCCCGCGTGAACACGACGGGCCTCGCCCGCGGGAAGTAGCGCCGCAGCATGGCCTCGTGCGCCGAGCCGGCCATCACGCCGATGCGTTTTCCGGCGACGCCGGCATGCATGGGCTCGCCCAGCGTGCTTGCCTTCGGCACCGCGAACCGGGCCGGAAAGCGCAGGTAGGGGCGCGAGAAGGCATAGGTCCGGCGGCTTTCCGCCGTGATCGCCGAGCCGGCGATCAGCGCCTCGCCCTGCCCCGAGGCGATGGCGGTGTCGAGTTCCTCCCACGGCAGGCCCTGGATCTGGCAGCGCGCGACGATGTCGAGCTCGCGGCAGAGCGCCCGCGCCAGCTCGACGTGGAACCCGGTCAGCCGGCCGTTGCCGTCGAGGAAGTTGAACGGCGGGAAATCGATCGTCGTCAGGAAGCGGACGCGCTGGAAGCCGGAGAGGTCGGGCCGCGCGAGCTGCTCCTTCTCGTCCCAGTAGCTGGGGATCGCCGGCGGGGCGGCGCGCGCGGGGCCGAGGCCGGCAAGGCCGGCCACGGCGACGAGCAGAAGGAGGAGGGCGGCTGGGAATCTGGGCATGGAGCGGCGCGGCATGATGGATCGCCGCTATCTCTTCCGTGCCGCCCCGCTCCTGTCAACCGCTCCCGGAAGGATGTGTCGAGCGCTTCGATGCCACGGCAGACGATCCGGACGACGATGTTGATGCTGTTCTGGCCGGTTTCCTTGTCTCGCCAGGTCTCTTTCCGATTGTTCGGTATTCATCGGTGGAAAAACATGTAATCTCCCGGTCGGGGTGGGGAGTTTCATGATGTCTGGTC
>JAEZXF010000168.1 GCA_023419995.1 Pseudomonadota bacterium
CTCGAGGAGCGCGAACGGCAGTGGCAGGCGCGCGGCGCGCCGGTCCGCCTTCTCGACGCGGCCGAGACCGCGGCGCGGGTCGGCACCGGCGCCTATCGCGGCGCGCTGCTCGACGAGCGCGCCGGCACGATCCAGCCGCTCGCCTATGCGCGCGGCCTGGCGCATGCCGCCGTCGCGGCCGGCGCACGGATCTTCACCTCGTCGCCCGTGGTCTCCTGCGAGGGGAACGGCGGCGGCTGGCGCGTCGGGACCGCCGGCGGCAGCGTCGCCGCCGACTGGGTGATCGTGGCGACCAATGCCTACACCGCCTCGCCGTGGCCGGCCGTGCGCGACGAGATCCTGCACCTGCCCTATTTCAACTTCGCCACCGTGCCGCTTCCCGACGCCGCGCTCCGGCGTATCCTGCCCGGGCGCGAGGGGGCGTGGGACACGAAGACGATCCTGAGCTCGATGCGCCTCGACCGGCAGGGGCGCCTCGTCTTCGGCAGCGTCGGCGCGCTGCGCGGCACCGGCATGGCGGTCCACCGCGCCTGGGCCCGGCGCGCGCTTCGCCGCCTGTTCCCGTTTCTCGGCGACGTCGCCTTCGAGAGCGCCTGGTACGGCAGGATCGGCATGACCGTCGACGCCACGCCGCGCTTCCACCGCTTCGGCCGCAACGTGGTCGGCTTTTCCGGCTACAACGGCCGCGGCATCTCGCCGGGCACCGTGTTCGGGCGCTGCCTCGCGCGGCTCGTCGCCGGCGAGATCGGCGAGGAGGACCTGCCGCTCCCGGTCACCGAGCCGCGCGCGCAAGGGTTCCGCACGCTCCGGGAAGGCTATTACGAGGCCGGCGCCCAGCTCGCCCATCTCTTCGGCGCGCGGCTGTAGGCCGGCGCCGTCCGTCAGAGCCTCGTGCCGACCTGCGTCAGCAGCCAGGCCTTGAACGCCTGCGACAGCGGATGCTCGCGCTTGCTCTCCGGGAAGACCACGTAATAGCTGTTCTCGGTGGTCATCGGCCGGTCGACGGCGATGCGCAGCCGGCCGGAGGCGAGATCGCTCTCGATCAGGTAGAGCGGCAGCAGGGCGAAGCCCATGCCGGCCGCCGTCGCCTCGATGATCATCGAGAACTGGTCGAACCGGTTGCCGCGGTAGGCGTCGCTGCCGTCGAGACCGTTCAGCTCGAACCAACTCGCCCACTGCTTCGGCCGGGTGGCGAGGTGCAGCAGCCTGCGGCCCGCGAGGTCCTCCGGGCCTTCGGGCGCCGCCGCCTCGATCACCGAGGGGCTGGCGACGGGCAGGATGATCTCGCTGCACAGATAGGTGCAGGTCGCGTGCGCCCACACCGGCTGGCCGAAATGGATGGCGAGGTCGAAATCCTCGGCCTCGAAGTCGAACGGCGCCATGCGCGAGGCGACGTCGATGACGGTGCCGGGATGACGGCGCAGGAAGTCGGGCAGGCGCGGCACCAGCCAGCGGCTGGCGAAGGTGGGCAGGCAGGCCAGCGTCAGCGTGTCCTTCGCCTGCGCCGAGGCGCGCGCCCGCACCACCATCTCCTCCGACTGGTGCAGGATGCGCCGCACCTCGGGCAGCAGCCGGCGGCCGGAATCCGACAGTACCACGCGCTTCCTCACCCGCTCGAACAGCAGCAGGCCGAGCTGGTCCTCCAGCGCCTTGATCTGGCGGCTGACCGCGCTCTGCGTCAGGTTCAGCTCGGCCGCGGCGAGCGTGAAGTTGCCGTGGCGCGCCGCGCACTCGAACGCCTGCAGCACGGCGAGGTCAGGTATCAGCGCCCGGCTCAGCATCATTCCCGTCCCGCATCAAGACAGTCGGATTCATTGCAATCTCCGGCCTCCGGGGCCAGATATGCTTCCAGGATAGAATGATCGGCGATCCGTTTCCAATGGCTTCCTGTCGCTTCGCGCTTCCGGCGCGGCTGTCTTTCGTCGCAGCGGGCGATCGCTATTGTCCGGCGGCGGAAATGCGCGCCGATTCGCGCGCGGATGTCTCCGGGCCGGCGGTTGGAGCCGGCATCGCGGAAACGGCATAACCTTCACACCAGCGGCGTTCAGCCGGCATGACGACGGGAGTTCACACCATGACCAAGACCATCGACGTGAGGCAGGAGACCGGACGCCTGCTCGACGCGCTCGGCGTTTCGCGCGACGCGTGGACGAAGGGCGCGATGGCGTCCTACAGCCCGGTCAGCGGCGAGGAGATCGCCCGGGTGCAGGTGGCGACGGCCGCCGACGCCGCCCGCGCCATCGACGCCGCGCACGAGGCGTTCAAGGCGTGGCGCGCAGTGCCGGCCCCGCGCCGCGGCGAGCTCGTCCGCCTCCTCGGCGAGGAACTGCGCGCCAACAAGGAGGCGCTCGGCCGCCTCGTCTCCATCGAGGCCGGCAAGATCGCGTCCGAAGCCCTGGGCGATGTGCAGGAGATGATCGACATCTGCCACTTCGCCGTCGGCCTGTCGCGCCAGCTCTACGGCCTCACCATCGCCACCGAGCGCGCCGGCCACCGCATGATGGAGACCTGGCACCCGCTCGGCGTCGTCGGCATCATCTCGGCCTTCAACTTCCCGGTCGCCGTGTGGTCGTGGAACGCGGCGCTGGCGCTGGTCGCGGGCGACGCCATCGTCTGGAAGCCGTCGGAGAAGACGCCGCTGACCGCGCTCGCCACCCAGGCCGTCCTCGAGCGCGCGCTCGCCCGCTTCGGCGCGGATGCGCCGGCCGGCCTGTCGCAGCTCCTAATCGGCGACCGCGCGGCCGGCGAGGCGCTGGTCGACAACCCGAAGGTCGCGCTCGTCTCGGCCACCGGCTCGACGCGCATGGGCCGCGAGGTCGGTCCGCGGCTGGCCAAGCGCTTCGCCCGCTCGATCCTCGAGCTCGGCGGCAACAATGCCGGCATCGTCTGCCCCTCGGCCGATCTCGACATGGCGCTCAGGGCCATCGCCTTCGGCGCCATGGGCACCGCCGGCCAGCGCTGCACCACGCTGCGCCGCCTGTTCGTGCATGAAAGTGTCTACGACACGCTCGTCCCCCGCCTGAAGAAGGCCTATGAGAGCGTCTCCGTCGGCAACCCGCTCGAGACCTCGGCGCTGGTCGGCCCGCTGATCGACAAGGGCGCCTACGACGGCATGCAGAAGGCGCTGGAAGCGGCGAGGGCCGAGGGCGGCACCGTCACCGGCGGCGGCCGCGTCGCCGAGGCCGGCAAGGACACGGCGTTCTACGTCCGCCCGGCGATCGTCGAGATGCCGAAGCAGGCCGGCCCGGTGCTGGAGGAGACCTTCGCGCCGATCCTCTACGTCATGAAGTATTCGGACATCGACGAGGCGATCGAGATGCACAACGCGGTCGCGGCGGGCCTCTCCTCCTCGATCTTCACCCTCAACGTGCGCGAGGCCGAGCTTTTCCTGTCCGCGCAGGGCTCCGACTGCGGCATCGCCAACGTCAACATCGGCACCTCGGGCGCCGAGATCGGCGGCGCGTTCGGCGGCGAGAAAGAAACCGGCGGCGGCCGCGAGTCCGGCTCGGATGCCTGGAAGAACTACATGCGGCGCGCCACCAACACCATCAATTATTCGCGCGAACCGCCGCTCGCGCAGGGCATCAAGTTCGGCGCATAGCGGGCCTCGCGCGGGGCCCGCGCAATCGTTTGCTTACATGCGGTTGCAGGAGCCCCCTGATGCGGTGCTAC
>JAEZXF010000256.1 GCA_023419995.1 Pseudomonadota bacterium
CGTGCTCGGCATGGAGCCGGCGGCGATCAAGATGGGCATCATGGACGAGGAGCGCCGCACCACGGTCAACCTCAAGGAGGCGATCCGCGCCGCGTCCTCGCGCGTGGTGTTCATCAACACCGGCTTCCTCGACCGCACCGGCGACGAGATCCACACCTCGATGGAAGCCGGCCCGATGATCCGCAAGGGCGACATGAAGCAGGCGGCGTGGATATCCGCCTACGAGCAGTGGAACGTCGACATCGGGCTGGAATGCGGGCTTTCCGGCCGCGCCCAGATCGGCAAGGGCATGTGGGCCATGCCCGATCTGATGGCGGCGATGCTGGAGCAGAAGATCGCCCACCCCAAGGCCGGCGCCAACACGGCCTGGGTGCCCTCGCCCACCGCGGCGACGCTGCACGCCACCCACTACCATCGCGTCGACGTCCATGCCGTGCAGGAGGGCTTCAAGAGCCGCCCGCGCGCCAAGCTCTCCGACATTCTGTCCGTGCCGGTGGCGGTGCGGCCCAACTGGTCGGAGGAGGACAAGCGCCAGGAGATCCGCAACAACGCGCAGGGCATCCTCGGCTACGTCGTGCGCTGGATTGACCAGGGCGTCGGCTGCTCCAAGGTGCCGGACATCAACGATGTCGGCCTGATGGAGGACCGCGCCACCCTGCGCATCTCCTCGCAGCACCTCGCCAACTGGCTGCACCACGGCGTCGTCGGCGAGGCCGACGTGCTGGCGGTGATGAAGGAGATGGCCGCCGTGGTCGACCGGCAGAATGCGGGCGACCCGCTCTACCGGCCGATGGCCGCCGACTTCGACGGCTCGGTCGCCTTCCAGGCGGCGCTCGACCTCGTCTTCAAGGGCCGCGCGCAGCCTTCCGGCTACACCGAGCCGGTCCTTCACGCCCGCCGGCTCGAGCTGAAGGCCCGCGACCGGGCGGGCTGACGCGGGAAGATCGGGAGACACCGTGCGCCTGCTGGCGATCGACACCTCCGCCCGCCTCTGCGCCGCCAGCGTCTGGGACACGGACGCGGGCGAGCGCGCCCGCCACGTGCTCGACCTCGGCAAGGGCCACGCCGAGCACCTGATGGGCGCGGTGGAGACGGCGCTGCGCGAGGCCGGCTGCGGCTTCGCCGATCTCGGCGCCGTCGCCGTCTCGGTCGGTCCCGGCTCGTTCACCGGCGTCCGGGTCGGCGTCGCCGCCGCGCGCGGCCTGGCGCTGGCGCTCGGGATCCCAGCGGTCGGCGTCTCGACGCTGGAGGCGCTGGCGCACGAGGCCCGCGCCGCCCATCCCGGCAGGCCGGTGATCGCGCGGATCGAGGCGGGGCGCGGGCAGGCCTACCTAGCCGGCTTCTCAAGCGACGGCGAAGCGACGTTCGGACCCGTCGCGCTCGATCTCACCGCCGCGGCGGAGATCGTCGGCAAGGACGGGGAGGAGGCGGTGATCGCCACGGGAACCACGGCCGACATCGCGACCTATGCGCGGATCGGCGCGGACCGCCTCGTGGCGGGCGGCACGGTCGAGCGGCCGAAGCCGCTCTACCTGCGCGACGCCGACGCGAAGCCGCAGGACGCCTTCGCCCTGCCGCGAAAGGCGGGGGCATGAAGATCCCGTTCCTCTCCCGCTCCACCGAATTCGCCGTCGAGCGGCTGGCCGTGGAGGACGCCCGGCACCTGCCGGCGATCCACCGCGAGGATTTCGTGCGGCCGTGGTCGGGCGGGGAGTTCGAGACGCTGATCGCCCAGCCGCCGGTGTTCGGCTTCGGGGCGTGGCGGGTCGGCCACCGCGCCGAGGCGCCGGCCGGCTTCGTGCTGGCGCGGCTCGCCGCCGGCGAGGGCGAGATCCTGACCATCGCCGTGGCCCGCGCCTGGCGTCGGCACGGGCTCGGCCGCGAGTTGATGGAGGCGGTGCTGCGCCATCTCCACGGCGAGCGCGCCGAGGTGCTGTTCCTCGAGGTCGACGAGACCAACCAGCCGGCGATCGCGCTCTACCGCCGGCTGGGGTTCGCCGAGGTGGCGCGCCGGCCGGCCTATTACGACCGCCCCGGCGAGACGAAGACGGCCGCGCTTGTCATGCGCCGCGATCTCCGCTAGCGCGGGAGCGGACCGGGGAGGAGAACGGCGCGCGATGATCGGGACCGTGCGGACGGTGCTTGCCCTGTCGGCGTTCACGGCGGCGACGCCGCCGCTGATGCTGTGGCAGGCGCTGGCGCTGCGCACCCGCATGCTGGACGAGCGCCGCGTGCCGCGCCTGTGGCACCGCATGGTCGTGCGCCTGCTCGGGCTCCGCATCCACGTCCACGGCAGCCCGGCCGAGGGCCGGCCGCTGCTGATCGCCGCCAACCACGTCTCGTGGACCGACATCATGGCGCTCGGCGCCACCGCCGACGTGCATTTCATCGCCAAGGCCGAGGTTGCCGGCTGGCCGCTGTTCGGCCGGCTGTCGAAGCTGCAGCGCACCGTGTTCGTCGACCGGACGCGGCCGCGCAAGTCCGGCGAGCAGGCGGGCGAAATCGCGTCGCGGCTGGCGCGCGGCGAGCCGATGGTGCTGTTCCCCGAGGGCACCACCTCCGACGGCAACACGCTGCTGCCGTTCAAGTCGACCCTGTTCGCGGCGGCGCAGATGGCGCTCGGCGAGGCGGGCGGCGCCACCGTCCAGCCGGTGGCCATCGTCTATACGCGGCTGCACGGCATGCCGATGGGGCGGCGCTACCGCACCAGGGCGTCGTGGATCGGCGACCAGACGCTGGTGCCGCACCTGCGCGAACTGCTGCGCGAGGGCGGCCTCGACGTCGAGCTGCATTTCGGCGAGCCCCTGGAGTTCGGCCCCGGGGCCGCCCGCAAGGCCGTCGCCCGCGAGGCCGAG
>JAEZXF010000258.1 GCA_023419995.1 Pseudomonadota bacterium
CGCTCACGAACATCGTTCGAAAGGGCTCGCGTCATCAGATCCTGGCCTCCTTCCAGCCAGCATCTTGAATCACAAACCGCAGCCAATGGGAATCCCAGCCGATTCAGTCAAAAATTGAACCGCTCTAGCCGCTCGGCCGATCGGGCCACGCTGCCGTAACCGTGCACGCAGCGCATTGACGCGAGGCAGGGAAGGAAAGCTGGAGCGGGCAGCGGGAATCGAACCCGCACCAAAAGCTTGGAAGGCTTTTGTGATACCATTTCACCATGCCCGCAGCGGGAAAATCCCTAGTTTAGCCTGTGTCCGAGGTCAAGGCTTGTCGAGGGCAACCTGTACCGCGTGCAGCACGTTCCTGCCTTGACTGTCCCTGCATTGGCAGGCAATTCGAACCGAAACGTCCCCATCCGTCAGCGGGGAACACCCGCATCCGCGGCGTTGACCGCCTCGGACGCGGGTGCGGGGAGGACTATCTGTCTCTGTCGTGGCCTCGTTCCACAAGGCGCGCAGACCCGAAGCAACCCATGCCGGGATCGCGACGGGCAATGCCGGCAGGCGGACGCCGCCGTCACGCGGAAGCCGCCGCCGCGCCCTGGCCGTCCGGTCCGTTTCCCGCGTCTTCGTCTCCCTCGAGCTTCTTCCGCAGCGCGACCATGACCTGGTGGGCGGTCTCGAGGTCGGACAGCGCAAGGCCCTCCGCCAGCGCGTTCGCCCTCGGCGCGTATGTCCTGATGGCGTCGTCGTAGGTCCGTCGGCCCTTCTCGGTCAGCACGACGAGCTGCGCCCGCCGATGATGCGGGTTGGGCTCGAACAGGATCAGCCCTTCCTTTTCCAGGTCGTTCACGATGCGCTGCACGTTCTGGCGGTTGGCGCCGAGATCTCGCGCCAGCCACGCCACCGGTTGGGGCCGCTCCGCGAACACGATCGCGCCGAGTATCTGCCAGCGGGCGCTGGTCAGCCCGAACGGCGCGACAAGCCTGTCTCCCCAGGCAAGCGTCAGGTTGTTCACCCGGAACAGGCTGAGGATGAGGTCGGTCAGGGCATCGCCCAGCGGGTTCGTCGTCGTCTCCGTCATTTGGCTTCGTACACCTATATTGACATCATGATGTCAATTCCATATATGTCGTATCATACCAAATTGACAATATGATGCCATATGAAAGGCTGCAACCCATGACCCGGATCGTCCATCCGGTGGCGGGCGCGCTCGCGCTCGCCACGATCGCAACATTCTGGCTCTCGACGGCGCTCAGCGAGCTGTTCGCTTCCCAGTCCGCCGTCGTGGCGGTCAAGACGGCGATCCCCTGGGAGTTCCTCGTCCTCGTTCCGGCGTTGGCGGCTACCGGAGGCTCGGGGTTCGTCCTTGCCGCGGGGCGGCGGGCCGGGCTGGTCGGCACCAAGGTCAGGCGCATGCCGTGGATCGCCGCGAACGGCATCCTCGTTCTCATCCCCGCGGCGCTGTTCCTCGCATCCAAGGCCAGGGCGGCGGAGTTCGACGCCGTCTTCTATGCGGTGCAGGCGGTGGAACTGGTGGCGGGGGCGGCCAACATCGCCTTTCTCGGGCTCAACATGCGGGACGGCCTGAAGATGACGAGACGGCGTCGCCACGGCTCCGCGTGACCTTCGCGGCGCGGGGAAAGCAGGGCTTCGGATGCCCGGGCTGTGAATCGGGATGCGGCCCGGCGCCGTCCGCCGCTTTCCGCGCGGAGCGGCGCCGGGTCCCATCGCGTCATGCGCTGACGGGCAGCACCGGCCAGCGCTCGCCGATCGCCTCGCCGTCGAAGACCACGAGGTCGCCGAACTGGAGGAACACCGCCTCGCTCTGGTCGGGCCGCAGGAAGGCGTAGTCGCCGGGGCGAAGCTCGACCGCGGCCGAGGCCGTGAGCAGTTCCTGGTTGCTGGAGCGGCCGTAGAGCCCGTTATATTGCAGGCCCTGCGGCGAGACCGGCTGCGCCAGCCAGTGGCCGCCATGGATGAAGAAGCCCTGCCGGCTGTTGCGGTCCCACCAGTGCAGCACGCCGCTGGCGAACTCGACCCCCGGCAGCGCCATCTCGCGCGTGGCCTTGAGCACGGGCGTGGCGATGAAGGCCGCGGGCACCAGATCGTCGAGCCCGTACTGGTCGAAATCGCCCGGCATGACGAAGGCGGAGCCGACGGCGACCTCGTTGGCGACCGTGCCCTGCGCATGGCGGCGGAAGGTCGGGCTGCCGGCGGTGTTGAGTGTGAGCCTGGACGGCTCCGCGACGCCGGCCGTGCCGAGCGCGGCGATGAAGTCGGAATAGGCCGCCTGCGCCCGCCGGTGGGCGCCGTCGGCGCCCGTCGGCATCTTCGGCACGTGCGGGTCGTAGCCCATCAGGCCGGAGACGCTGACGCCGCCCGCCGGCAGCGCGCGGCCGAGCGCGGCGACCAGCGCACCTGGATCGGCAAAGCCGCCGCGATGCAGGCCGACGTCGATCTCGATGTTCGCCCTGAGCGGCAGGCCGCGCGCCCGCGCCGCCTGCGCATAGGCGTCGAGCCGCTCCGGCGTGTCGACGAGCCACTGGATGCGCGCGGCCGCTTCCGCGCCCGCCTCGTCGGCGAAGCGGGCGAATTCCTCGACCGGCAGCGGCTTGCCGAGCAGGATGTCGGCATCCGGATGGAGCGGCTGCACCTGGCGCAGCATCGCCGCGCTGAACAGCATCAGCCGGTCGGTCGCCATGCCGGACAGGACGGCGTCGAGCAGGCGCGGCGACGGCAGCGACTTCGCCACCACCCGCAGCGGCAGGCCGGGGCCGGCGAGCGAAGCCCGTACCGCCTCGATGTTGGCG
>JAEZXF010000343.1 GCA_023419995.1 Pseudomonadota bacterium
CGGCCGAGCAGCGCCGGGCCGAGCAGGCTGGCGCCCGCCTCCGGCACGCGGCCGAGCTCGCCGAACGGCGGGTGGAACTGGGTGCGCGGCGTGGCGACGGTGATGTCGCAGTGGAAGTTGATGGTGGTGCCGATGCCGACGGCGATGCCGTCGACGCCGGAGACGACCGGCTTCTGCGCCGTCGCCAGCGCCTGCAGGAAGTCCGCCACCTCGGTGCCCTGCTCGCCACCGGTCGCCACCGCCATGAAGTCGGCGAGGTCGTTGCCGGAGGAGAACGCGCCCGGCACGCCGAGGATCAGGTGGACGCGCACCGCCTCGTCGGCGTCGCCGTCGGTCAGCGCCTTGGCCATCGCCGCATACATGGCGCGGGTGATGGCGTTCTTCTTCTCCGGACGATTCATCCGGACGATCTGGACCGCGCCGTCGCGGCTGATCTCGATATGCTCGCTCATGGGCCTCCCCTTCCCGTTCAGAGCGCCAGGGCGGAGGCGGCCGCCTCGAGGCTCTCGGCGCCGTCGATGACGCGGCTTTTCAGCGCCCCCGTCTCCTCCACCAGGTTCTCGGCAAAGAAGCGGGCGAGCGAGACGCGGGCCTTGTCCTGCCCGGCCAGCGCGCCGCGGATGAGATAGGCGCCGCCCGCGGCCAGCGAGAACAGCCTGAGATAGGGCGTGGCGCCGGCCAGCGCCTCCTCGGTCTTCCCTCCGCCGAGCGCGGCGAGGAGATAGTCTGTCGCGGCCTGGAGATCGTCGAGCGCGGCCGAGACCTTCTCCGCCGTGCGGCCGAAGCCGTCGGCGTTGGAGCTGCGCAGCGCCTCCACATCGGCGCGCAGCTCGGCGATGTAGGCCCTGACCGTCTCGCCGCCCGACAGCGGCAGCTTGCGGGCGACGAGGTCGATGGCCTGGATGCCGTTGGTGCCCTCGTAGATCGGGGCGATGCGCGAGTCGCGGTAGAGCGCGGCCGCGCCCGTCTCCTCGATGAAGCCCATGCCGCCGTGGATCTGGACGCCGATGGACGACACCTCGACGCCGATGTCGGTGGGGAACGCCTTGGCCAGCGGGGTGAGCAGCCCGGCGCGCTCGCCCCATGCCGCGGCGTCGTCACCGCCGGCGCGGGAGAGGTCGAGAGCGTGGGCGCAGGCATAGGTGATGGCGCGGGCGGCCTGCGTCAGCGCCTTCATGGTGATGAGGTTGCGCCTGACGTCGGGGTGGTGGACGATCGGCGCCATGCCCTCGCCGGACCAGTCCGCCGCCTTGCCCTGCCGGCGCTCCTGCGCGTAGGACAGCGCCTTCTGGTAGGCGGCCTCGGCCACGGCCACGCCCTGCATGCCGACGGCGAGGCGGGCGTTGTTCATCATCGTGAACATGCAGGCGAGCCCGCGGTTCTCCTCGCCGATCAGCCAGCCGATGGCGCCCGGCTCGCGGTCCTTGGCGAAGCCGTCGCCGTAGATCATGGTGCAGGTCGGCGAGGCGTGGATGCCGAGCTTGTGCTCGATCGAGGCGCAGAAGGCGTCGTTGCGGGCACCGAGCGAGCCGTCCTCGTTGACGAGGAACTTCGGCACCAGGAACAGCGAAATGCCGCGCGTGCCGGCCGGCGCGTCGGGCAGGCGGGCGAGCACGAGATGGACGATGTTGTCGGTGAAGTCGTGCTCGCCATAGGTGATGAAGATCTTCTGGCCGAAGATGCGGTAGGTGCCGTCGCCGGCCGGCTCGGCGCGGGTGCGCAGCGCCGCGAGGTCGGAACCGGCCTGCGGCTCGGTCAGGTTCATCGTGCCCATCCACTCGCCGGTGACGAGCTTCTCGAGATAGATCGCCTTCAGCTCCTCGGTGGCGTGCTTCTCGATCGCCTCGACCGCGCCCATGGTCAGTGTCGGGCCGAGCGCGAAGGCCATGGAGCCCGAGTTCCACATCTCGAGCGCGGCGACCGACAGCATGGTCGGCAGGCCCTGCCCGCCGTGGTCGACCGGGCCGGCGAGCGCGTTCCAGCCGCCGTCGATCCAGCGGCGGTAGAGATCGCGCCAGCCGGGAGGCATGGTCACGACGCCGTCCTTCAGCACCGCGCCGACCTCGTCGCCGACCTTGCGCAGCGGCGTCACCTCGTCGGTGGCGAAGCGGCCGGCCTCCTCGAGGATGGCGTCGACCAGGTCCTCGGAGAGGTCGCCCAGCCTGCCGGCCTCCAGCGCGGAGCCGAGGCCCGCGACATGCTTGAGCGTATGGGCGATCTCACTGACGGGCGCGCGGTACATCGGGCTTCTCCTCGCAAGGCAGATGAAAGGGTGTCGCCCTTCCTGTACGGATCAGGCTGCGGTTCCGCAACATGGCTATTGTTTTGTGACGTTTACGTCAACGTCGCTGCGTATTGTCGTCGCCGGATCGCAGCGCTAGAACCCGCCGTGACAAGGAGACAGCCATGCTCGCCCGCCCGGAGAAATATCGCTGCATCGAATGCGGCCTGCCTTATGGCGCCGAAGAATTCGCGCTCTACGAAGGCCGCGCCGAGAACGGGCCGGCCTACTGGTGCGATCGCGGTCTTCTCTGCTCGCCGGAATGCTCGATGACGCACCAACTCAAGCGCAGGGCAGAAGGCACGCTGCCGACCGAGCAGGCGCCCAACCCGCTGGAAAACGACCCGACCTTCTTCCGTTGAACGGTCAGCCGGCGTCCGCCTCGCGCGCGATCGCGCGCCAGCCCATGTCGCGGCGGCAGGAGCCGCCCGGCCAGTCGAAG
>JAEZXF010000359.1 GCA_023419995.1 Pseudomonadota bacterium
CTGCCGCGCCGTCCCAGCGCCATAAGCCAGGCCATGGCGTCGTCGGGCGTGAAGCCGGTTATGCGCATGTCCAACGACAGCAGGCCGCCGCTCAGGCGCTCGAAATAGAGGAATTCCAGCGCCGTCATGGCCAGGAAGACCACAACCGAGGCAAGGCTGAGCGCCGCTGCGTGGCGGGAAAGGCCGGTCACCGCATCCAGAAATTGTCCCGCCTGCGCCGGCCGATCAGGCTCCGCCAGGGTAGTTGGGGCTTTCGCGGGTGATCGTGACGTCATGGGCGTGGCTTTCACGAAGGCCGGCGTTCGAAATGCGCACAAAGGTGGCGCGCTCGCGGAAATCGGCAAGATCGCGAGCACCGACATAACCCATAGCGGCTTTCAGCCCGCCCGCAAGCTGGTGCAGCACGCCGCCCACCGGTCCCTTGTAGGGAACCTGGCCTTCGATGCCTTCGGGAACCAGTTTCAGCGTGTCGCGCACTTCCGCCTGGAAGTAGCGGTCGGCCGAGCCGCGCGCCATGGCGCCGACCGAGCCCATGCCGCGATAGGCCTTGAACGAGCGTCCCTGATGCAGGTAGACCTCGCCGGGGCTCTCGTCCGTGCCGGCGAGCAGCGAGCCGACCATGGCGGCCGACGCGCCGGCGGCAAGCGCCTTGGCGAGGTCGCCCGAGAACTTGATGCCGCCGTCGGCGATGATGCCGAGGCCAGCCTTGTCGGCCTCCTCCACCGCCGACATGATCGCCGAGAGCTGCGGCACGCCGACGCCGGCGACGATGCGCGTGGTGCAGATCGAGCCCGGCCCGATGCCGACCTTGACCGCGTCCGCGCCCGCGTCGATCAGCGCCCTGGTGCCCTCGGCGGTGGCGACGTTGCCGGCGATGATGCGCACGGCGTTGGACAGCTTCTTGGCCTGCTCGACCGCGTCGAGCACGCGCTGCGAATGGCCGTGGGCGGTGTCGATGACGAGAAGGTCGACGCCGGCGTCGATCAGCCGCTCGGCGCGCTCCATGCCGTCGTCGCCGACGCTGGTGGCGGCCGCGACCCGAAGCCGCCCCTGCGCGTCCTTCGACGCGTTGGGGTTGAGCTGCGACTTCTCGATGTCCTTGACGGTGACGAGGCCGACGCAGTGGCCGGCGGGATCGACCACCAGCAGCTTTTCGATGCGGTGCTGGTGCAGCAGCCGCTTGGCCTCGTCCTGCTCGACGTTCTCGGTGACGGTGATGAGGCGCTCGTGCGTCATCAGCTCGCGCACCTTCTGCTTCGGGTCGGAAGCGAAGCGCACGTCGCGGTTGGTCAGGATGCCGATGAGCTTGCCGGTGGTGTGGCCGCCGGTGCCGCCGTTCTCGACCACGGGGATGCCGGAAATCCCGTGTGCCCGCATCAGCGCCTGCGCGTCTCCCAGGGTGGCGTCGGGGCCGATGGTCAGCGGGTTGACCACCATGCCGCTCTCGAACTTCTTGACCTGGCGCACCTGCTCGGCCTGCTCCTCGGGCGAGAAGTTGCGGTGGATGACGCCGATGCCGCCGGCCTGCGCCATGGCGATGGCGAGGCGCGCGTCGGTGACCGTGTCCATCGCCGCCGACAGGATCGGGATGTTCAGGTCGATGTCGCGGGCGATGCGGGTGGCGACATCGGTCTGGCCGGGCATGACCTCGGAGTGGCCAGGCTGCAGCAGCACGTCGTCGAAGGTGAGCGCCAGCGCGCCGGTTGCGGTCTCGATGATTCTTGCCATTGCCGATCCTTGGACGTTCGGGTGCGCGGGAGGAGCGCTCTGGCCCAGGGGCCGGCGGCGACTCGATTTCTCCCTTTCAGGATGGCAGCGGCTGGTAACACGCTTGTGGCGGAAAGAAAAGCGCCGCGTGGCCATGACGGCGGGGTTTCCCGCCGCAAGGCGCGCGAGAGCGGACGCAACGGGTTCACCCTTTCGTCATGATTGGGCCGTAGGGGAGACGCCCTTCCTGATCGTCCGCCTTTCGGGGTGCCGTCCGCGCCCCGACCCTGTCCCGAGAGCCGTCCTTCATGAGCCGTCTTCATTGTGGCGTCGATTTCGGCACCACCAACTCCACCGTCGGCCTGTGCGCGGCGGACGGCGACCCGTTCCTGATTCCCGTCGAAGGGGCGCACCTCACCATCCCCTCGGCGCTGTTCTTCAGCCTCGAGGACGGCAGCGTGCATTTCGGCCGCTCGGCCGTCCACGAATATATGGACGGCGCGGAGGGGCGCTTCATGCGGGCGCTGAAGTCGATCCTCGGCACCAGCCTGATGAAGGAGACCACGCAGGTCGGCCGCAACCGCATGACCTTCCAGAGGCTGGTCGGCCGCTTCCTCCGCCATCTGCGGGAACGCCTCGAACAGCAGCCCGGCGGCATGCCGGACCATGTCGTGCTGGGCCGGCCCGTCTTCTTCGTCGACGGCGACGAGGCCGCCGACCGCACCGCGCAGGACCAGCTTGAAGCCGCCGCGCTCGCCGAGGGCTTCAGGCATGTCGAGTTCCAGTTCGAGCCGGTCGCGGCGGCGCTCCACTTCGAGCGCACGCTGGGCGAGGAAGCGCTCGCGCTGGTGGTCGACATCGGCGGCGGCACGTCGGACTTTTCCGTTCTGCGGCTGTCGCCGGAGCGGGCACGCGCGACGGACCGGCGCGACGACATCCTGAGCACCTCGGGCGTCCATGTCGGCGGCACCGATTTCGACCGCCGCCTCAGCATCGCGCGGGTCATGCCGCATATGGGGCTCGGCACCAGGACCAGCGACGGCAAGCGGCACCTGCCGGTCTGGTACTTCAACGACATGGCCACCTGGCACAGGATCAACCAGCTCTACACGGCGAAGATCCTGCGCGACATCCAGTCGCTGGCGCGCGAGGCGGCCGAGCCGGAAAAGCTCGCCCGCTACGAGCATCTGCTCGTCCATCGCTCGGGCCACCGGCTGGCGGCGCAGGTGGAGAAGGCCAAGATCGAGCTGACCGACGCGGCCGACGCCGTCATCGCCCTCCACGAGCCCGGCCTGTCGCTCGCCCTGCCCGTCAGCCGCGTCGCGTTCGAGACGGCGAGCGCCGAGCTGGTGGCAAGGATCGGCGCGGCGATCGACGCCGCGCTTGCAGGCGCCGGCGTGGCGGCCGAAGCCATCGAGACCGTGATCCTGACCGGCGGCGGCGCGCAGGTCCCGCTGGTGCGGGCTGCCGCCACCTCGCGCTTCCCCGCTGCCCGCATCGCCCAGTCAGACCAGTTCGGATCGGTCGGGCTGGGGCTCGCCGTCGACGCGGCGCGACGCTTCGCCTGAGCGCGCTTCGGGTTTCACGGAAGCTCCGAAGCGCCCCGTCTCCCTGTCTTTGCGCCGATCCGGCCGCTATTTCGTCAGCGTGCGGCCGACCGCGTCGGCCCAGCCGGCGAGCTTCTTCCTGCGGGTCGCCGCGTCCATCGCCGGCTCGAAGCGGCGGTCGAGCGCCCAGCGCGCGGCGAAGCGCCTGGCATCGGGCCACACGCCTGCCCGCGAGCCGGCGAGCCACGCCGCACCGAGCGCCGTCGTCTCGAGGATGGTGGGGCGGTCGACCGGCGCGTCGAGCAGGTCGGCGAGGCGCTGCATGGTCCAGTCGGAGGCGACCATGCCGCCGTCGACGCGCAGCACGGTCCTGGCGCCGCCGGCCTTCCAGTCGCGGCGCATGGCGACGAGCAGGTCGTTGGTCTGGTAGGCGACGGATTCGAGCGCGGCGCGTGCGAACTCGGCAGGGCCGGAATTCCTCGTCAGGCCGAAGATCGCCCCGCGCGCGTCGGCATCCCAGTGCGGCGCGCCGAGGCCGACGAAGGCCGGCACCAGATAGACGTCCTGCGCGGAATCGGCCGTCTCGGCCAGCGCGCCGCTTTCGGCCGCCTTGGCAATCACCTTGATGCCGTCTCGCAGCCACTGCACGGCGGCGCCGGCGACGAAGATCGAGCCTTCGAGCGCGTAGGTGGTGCGGCCGTCGAGCCGGTAGGCGATGGTGGTGAGCAGGCGGTTCCGCGAGCGCACCGGCCTGTCGCCGGTGTTGAGCAGCGCGAAGCAGCCGGTGCCGTAGGTCGACTTCATCATGCCCGGCTCGAAGCACGCCTGGCCGATGGTCGCGGCCTGCTGGTCGCCGGCGACGCCGAGGATGGGGATTTCGGCGCCGAACAGCGCCTTCCGCGTGACCCCGAAGTCGGCGGCGCAGTCCTTCACCTCGGGCAGGATCGCGGCGGGGATGCGCAGGATGTCGAGCAGCTCGGCGTCCCACGCGTTCTTTCCGATGTTGTAGACCAGCGTGCGCGAGGCGTTGGTGGCGTCGGTGGCGTGGACCGCGCCGCCCGTCAGCCGCCAGATCAGGAAGCTGTGGATGGTGCCGGCCAGCAACTCGCCCTTTTCGGCACGCTTCCGCGCGCCCTTCACCTTGTCGAGCATCCTGGCGATCTTGGTGCCGGAGAAGTAGGGGTCGAGCAGCAGGCCGGTCTTGCGGGTGAAGGTCGGCTCCAGCCCCTGCTTCTTGAGCCTGGCGCACAGCGGCGCGGTGCGGCGATCCTGCCAGACGATGGCGTTGTGGATCGGCGCGCCGGTCGCCCTGTCCCACACCACCACGGTCTCGCGCTGGTTGGTGATGCCGATGGCGGCGATGTCGGAAGCGGCGAGCTTCGCCTTCTTCAGCGCGGTCTTCACCGACCAGACGACGGTCGCCCAGATCTCCTCGGGATCGTGCTCGACCCAGCCGGAGGCGGGATAGTGCTGGGCGAACTCCTTCTGCCCGACGGCGACCACCTTCATGTCGCCGTCGAAGACGATGGCCCGGCTCGACGTCGTGCCCTGGTCGATGGCCAGAATGTACCCGCTCATGTCCCCTCCCTTGCGCCTTTCGCCTACGCGGCCCGCATGAACGCCTCGACCGCCGCGCTTTCCTCCGCGCCCAGCCTGAGGCCGAGCTTGGTGCGCCGCCACAGCACGTCCTCGGCTGTCAGCGCCCATTCGGTCGCCATCAGGTAGCGCAGCTCGGCCTCGTAGAGGTCGGCGCCGAAATGGCGGCCGAGGGCTGCGTACGAGGCGGCATCGCCCAGAAGGACGCGGGCGCGCGTGCCGTAGAGCCGCACCAGCCGCCGCGCGTGGCCCGGCGCGAGAAAGGGATAGTCGGCGGCAAGGCGCGCGATCTCGGCCTCGAACGCGGCGACGGGGAAATCGCCGCCGGGCAGCGGCGCATCCGCCGTCCAGCCCCTCGCCTCGCGGCCGAGAACGGCGCCGATCTTCTCGACGGCATGCTCGGCCAGCCGGCGATAGGTGGTGATCTTGCCGCCGAAGATGTTGAGCAGCGGCGCCTCACCCTCGCCGCCGTCGAGCTTGAGCACGTAGTCGCGCGTCGCCTCCTGCGCGCTCGACGCGCCGTCGTCGAAGAGCGGGCGCACCGCGGCATAGGTCCACACCACGTCCTCGCGCCGCACGGGCTCGGCGAAATACTCGCTGGCGGCGGCGCACAGATAGTCGGCCTCGGCCTCGGTGATCGCCACGCCGCGCGGGTCGCCGTCGTAGTCGCGGTCGGTGGTGCCGATCAGGGTGAAATCGTCCTCGTAGGGAATGGCGAAGACGATGCGGCCGTCGGCGTTCTGGAAGAAGTAGGCGCGCGGGTCGGCGAACTTGCGGCGCACGACGATGTGGCTGCCCTGGACGAGCCGGACGTTGTGGGTTCCGGCCAGGCCGAGGGCGTCGGTCAGCACGCGGTCGATCCACGGGCCGGCTGCATTGACGAGGAGCCGGGCGCACACGGTCCGGCGCCCGCCGGTGCGGACGTCCTCGACCTCGACCGCCCACAGCCCGTCCTCGCGCCGCGCGGAGACTGCGCGGGCGCGGGTGGCGATCTCGGCGCCGCGATCGGCGGCGTCGCGCGCGTTCAGCACGACGAGGCGGGCGTCGTCGACCCGGCAGTCGGAATATTCGAAGGCACGGGCATAGCCCGCCTTCAGCGGCCTGCCGGCGGGATCGCCGCGCATGTCGAGGGTGCGCGTCGCCGGCAGCAGCCGGCGGCCGCCGATATGGTCGTAGAGGAACAGGCCGAGCCGCAGCAGCCAGGCCGGGCGCAGGCCCTCGTGGTGCGGCAGCACGAAGCGCATCGGGTGGACGATGTGCGGCGCGTTCCTCCAGATCACCTCGCGCTCGATCAGCGCCTCGCGCACGAGGCGGAACTCGTAATATTCGAGATAGCGCAGGCCGCCGTGGATCAGCTTGGTCGAGCCGGACGAGGTGCCGCTGGCAAGGTCCTCCGCCTCGGCGAGGAACACGGACCAGCCGCGCCCGGCCGCGTCGCGCGCGATGCCGCAGCCGTTGATGCCGCCGCCGATGATGAAGATGTCGCGAACCGGGTCGTCGGCCACTTGCCTCTCCCGCAGCAGAAGGGAAGTCGAATTATTCCGCAATCATAACGAACTGGAAACGAAAAACAAAGCCGATCGCGACCTATTCCACGCAGGCCTCGACCAGCTCGATCTCCGCGTCGCGGCAGATCGCGCGCACGGCTTCGTTGCGGCAGACATCGGTGATGAAGGTGTGGACCTGGGAGAGATGGCCGATGCGCACCGGCGCGGTGCGCTCGAACTTGGTGGCGTCGGCGACGAGGATGACGTGGCGGGCATTGGCGATGATCGCCTGTGCGACCTTCACCTCGCGGTAGTCGAAATCGAGCAGCGCCCCGTCGGGGTCGATGGCCGAGACGCCGATCACCGCGTAGTCGACCTTGAACTGGCGGATGAAATCGACCGCCGCCTCGCCGACGACGCCGCCGTCGGAGCCGCGCACCACGCCGCCGGCGATCACCACCTCGGTCTGGGGGAAGACGCGCATCCTGTTGGCGACGTTGATGTTGTTGGTGATGACCATTAGCCCCTTGCGGTCGAGCAGCGCGTTGGCGACGGCTTCGGTGGTGGTGCCGATGTTGACGAAGAGCGAGGCGCCGTCGGGGATCATGCGCGCGGCGGCGCGGCCGATCGCCTCCTTCTCGGTCGCGGCGATCTTGCGGCGCGCCTCGTACTCGACGTTCTCGACCCCGGACGGAAAGATCGCCCCGCCGTGGATGCGCGACAGGAGCCGCATGTCGCACAGGTCGTTCAGGTCCTTGCGGATGGTCTGCGGGGTCACCTCGAAGCGGGCGGCGAGCTCCTCGACCAGAACGCGCCCGCTGTCCTTGGCCAACTGGACGATCTCGGCCTGGCGCGGCGGTAGGTACATCGGGGTTCCCTTCCTTTTTCGTTTTTCGCCAACCTAGCGAAAAACGAAAGCGATGGGTAGCTTTTCTGCGCCGCTTGCGCTGCCCCTCATCCGCCCTTTGGGCACCTTCTCCCCGTGAACGGGGAGAAGGGACAAGCGGCAAGGTTGCGGCAGTCTCTCCTCTCCCCGTTCACGGGGAGAGGATGCCGGCAGGCAGGTGAGGGGCGGCGCTGCCGTTGCCGATAAACCCTCAGACGTTCCTGCGCTTGCCTTCGAGCAGGTCGAGCACGGCGCGGGCGGCGTCGAGCACGTTGGTTCCGGGGCCGAAGACGGCGGCGACGCCGTGGTCGAGCAGGAACTGGTAGTCCTGGCGCGGCACCACTCCGCCGACGACGACGATGATGTTCTCCGCGCCCTTCTCCTTCAGAGCGTCGACGAGCTGCGGCGCCAGCGTCTTGTGGCCGGCGGCGAGCGACGACATGCCGACGACATGGACCTTCGACCTGACGGCGAGGTCGGCCGCCTCGCCCGGCGTCTGGAACAGCGGGCCGGCGATCACGTCGAAGCCGATGTCGCCGAAGGCCGAGGCGATGATCTTGGCGCCGCGGTCGTGGCCGTCCTGGCCGAGCTTGGCGACGAGCAGCTTCGGCGTCTCGCCGAGGTTCCTCGAGAAATCCTCCAGCCGCTGAACGAGGTTCTCGTATTCCGGCTCGCCCTCGTAGGCCTCGCCATAGACCTTGCGCACCACCTTCGGCACGGCCGAATGATCGCCGAAGGCCTCGCGCATCGCGTCGGAAATCTCGCCGAGCGTGGCGCGGGCGCGCGCCGCCTCGACCGCGGCCTCGAGGATGTTTCCGTTGCCGGAGCGGGCGACCTCGCGCAGCGCCTCGAGCGTCTCCGCGGCCTTCCCCGGGTCGCGCTGGCGCTTCGTCTTCTCGATGCGGGCGATCTGCGCCTCGCGCACGGCGCGGTTGTCGATGTCGAGGATGTCGAGGTCGTCCTCGCTTTCGAGCCGGTACTTGTTGACGCCGACGATCACCTCGTCGCCGCGGTCGACGGCCGCCTGCCGGCGGGTCGCGGCCTCCTCGATCAGCCGCTTGGGCAGCCCCTCGATGACGGCCTTGGTCATGCCGCCCATCGCCTCGACCTCCTCGATCAGGGCCCAGGCCTTCTCGGCCAGCTCCGCGGTCAGGCTCTCGACGTAGTAGGAGCCGGCCAGCGGGTCGACCACCCTGGTCACGCCGGTCTCGTGCTGGAGGATCAACTGCGTGTTGCGGGCGATGCGGGCGGAGAACTCCGTCGGCAGCGCGATCGCTTCGTCAAGGGCATTGGTGTGCAGCGACTGGGTGCCGCCGAGCGGGGCCGACATCGCCTCGTAGGCGGTGCGGATGACGTTGTTGTAGGGGTCCTGCTCCTGAAGCGACACGCCGGAGGTCTGGCAGTGGGTGCGCAGCATCAGGGACGACGGCTTCTTCGGCCCGAATTCCTCCATGATGCGTGTCCACAAGAGGCGCGCCGCGCGCAGCTTGGCCGCCTCCATGAAGAAGTTCATGCCGATGGCGAAGAAGAACGACAGCCGGCCGGCGAAGTCGTCGACGTTCAGGCCCTTCTTCAACGCCGCCCGGACATACTCGCGCCCGTCGGCCAGCGTGAAGGCCAGCTCCTGCACCAGCGTCGCGCCCGCCTCCTGCATGTGGTAGCCGGAGATGGAGATCGAGTTGAACTTGGGCATCTCCTTCGCCGTGTATTCGATGATGTCGGCGATGATCCGCATCGAGGGCTCGGGCGGATAGATGTAGGTGTTGCGGACCATGAACTCCTTGAGGATGTCGTTCTGGATGGTCCCGGAGAGCTGCGCGCGCGGCACGCCCTGCTCCTCGCCGGCAACGATGAAGCTGGCGAGGATCGGGATGACCGCGCCGTTCATGGTCATTGAGACGGAGATCTTCTCGAGCGGGATGCCTTCGAACAGGATCTTCATGTCCTCGACGCTGTCGATGGCGACGCCCGCCTTGCCGACGTCGCCCTCGACGCGCGGATGGTCGCTGTCATAGCCGCGATGGGTGGCGAGGTCGAAGGCGACCGAGACGCCCTGCTGCCCGGCGGCGAGCGCCTTGCGGTAGAAGGCGTTCGAGGCCTCGGCCGTCGAGAAGCCGGCATATTGCCGGATCGTCCACGGCCGGCCCGTATACATGGTGGCGCGCGGGCCGCGCACGAAGGGCGCGAAGCCCGGCAGGCTGTCGAGATGGCCGACGCCGTCGAGGTCGGCCGCCGTGTAGAGCGGCTTGACCGGAATGCCCTCGGGCGTGTTCCAGACCAGCGTGTCCGGGTCCGCCTTGACTTCCTTTTCGGCGAGCGCGCGCCACTTGTCGAGCTTGGGGTCGGTCATCGCAAGGCTCCTGCCTACTCGAACTCCAGGATCAGCTCGTCGACTGCGAGGCTCGCACCCGGCTCGACAGCGACCCGCTTCACCGTACCGCGCTTTTCGGCGCGCAGCACGTTCTCCATCTTCATCGCCTCGACGGTGGCGAGCGCCTGTCCCTCCTGCACCTCGTCGCCCGCCTTGACGGCGATGGAGGTGACGACGCCGGGCATCGGGCACAGCAGCATCCGCGACGTGTCGGGCGGCAGCTTCTCCGGCATCAGCCGGGCGAGCTCGGCGAC
>JAEZXF010000383.1 GCA_023419995.1 Pseudomonadota bacterium
GAAGGAAGATGGCCGCAACGCCGACATCACCCTCTCCCCGTTCACGGGGAGAGGGGAAGGGTGAGGGGCGGCGCAATGGCCGAACGATAAAGCCTCCCTCGGGCAGCGGCAGGAATGGAGCGCTCCGGAATACCTCATTCCTCGCCTCCCCGCAGCGAATGCGAGGCCGCGACCGCATGACTCATCGTATCGCGCTCCATCGCGAAGAACGCGCCGCAGGTCAGGTGCAGCCAGATTTCGCGCGTCGGCCCCTTCGGGTTGCCATCGAAATGGAGGTATTCGCCCCATGCCTGCGCCGATACGTTCGCCGCCGGCTCGGGCCGCGCCTTGCCGGCCTCGGCCCCGAACGCGAACTCGGTCTCGTCGCGCGGGCCGCAGAACGGGCAGGAGAAAAGCTGCATGATCGGCCTCCTCAGTGCGCGATGCCGGAGCCGGCCGCTTCGTCGATCAGCCGGCCTGAGGCGAAGCGGTCGAGGTCGAAGGGGCGGCTGATCGCGTGATGCTCGCCGGTGGCGATGAGATGCGCCAGCAACCAGCCTCCGGCCGGGATGGCCTTGAAGCCTCCGGTGCCCCAGCCGCAGTCGAGATAGAGGCCGGGCAGCGGCGACGGACCGATGATCGGCGAGGAATCCGGCACCACATCGACCACGCCGGCCCATTGCCGCATCAGCTTCAGCTGGCCCAAGGCGGGGAACATCTCGAGCAGCCCCGAAACCACGGCCTGCTGCATCGGCGGGTTGCCGCGCTGGGCGTAGGAGGGCACGCGGTCGAGCCCGCCGCCGAACACGATCTCGCCCTTGTCGGACTGGAACAGATAGGTGCCGGTGCCGAGATAGAGCACCACCGTGTCGAGGCACGGCTTGACCGGCTCCGACACCATCGCCTGCAGCGAGTAGGAACGGATCGGCAGCCGGAAGCCCGCCTTTGCCGCCATCACGCTCGAATGGCCAGCCGTCGCCAGCCCGACCGCGCCGGCGCGGATCTCGCCGCGCGAGGTCTCGACCCCGACGCAGCTTCCGTTCTCGGTCAGGAAGCCCGTCACCTCGCAGCCCTGGATGATGTCGACGCCGAGCGCGTCCGCCGCCCGCGCGTAACCCCAGGCGACGGCGTCGTGGCGGGCGACGCCCGCCCGCCCCTGCCACGTGCCGCCCATCACCGGAAAGCGCGCATCCTCGCCGGTGTTGAGAAGCGGCGCCTTCTCCAGCACCGCCTCGCGGCCCAGGAGTTCCGCATCCGTGCCGTTCAGCTGCATGGCGTTGACCGTGCGCGCGGCGATCTCCATCTCGGCCGGCGAGTGCGCCACCGTCACTACGCCGCGCTGCGAGAACATGACGTTGTAGTTGAGCTCGCGCGACAGCCCCTCGTAGAGCCGGAGCGAGAAATCGTAGAGGGCGACGCTCTCGGGATAGAAGTAGTTGGAGCGGATGGTGCTGGTGTTGCGCCCGGTGTTGCCGCCGCCGAGCCAGCCCTTCTCGACCACGGCGACATTGGTCATGCCGTGGTTCCTGGCCAGGTAGTAGGCCGTCGCCAGCCCGTGCCCGCCGCCGCCGACGATCACCGCGTCGTAGCGGGGCCTGGGCGCGGACGAGCGCCATGCCGGCTGCCAGCCCGCGTGGCCGCGGAAGCCCTCGCGCAGCAGGGCGAATGCCGAATAGCGCCGTGTCACACCGTTTCTCCCGCGCTGCGAAACCGGCCTCCGAAGGAGGCTGCAAGCGGTCTACACGCTGGTCCGGCATTGGCACAATGGCGCACGCCGCCTAATCTGTTGCGCCGCCGGCCGTTTTGGAGTTTCTGGGGTCCAATCCCTGGAGGAACCCATGTTCGAGACGCTGAAGCCCGCCGCACCCGACGGCATCCTCGCCCTGATGTCGCTCTACCGCGACGATCCGCGCACCGACAAGATGGACCTCGGCGTCGGCGTCTACCGCGACGAGACCGGCGCGACCCCGGTGATGCGCGCCGTGCGCGAGGCCGAGCGCCGCCTGCACGAGGGCCAGGCGACCAAGACCTATCTCGGCCTCGCCGGCGACACCGCCTTCAACGCGCTGATGATCGGCCTCGTGATGGGCGAAGGTGCGGACCGCACGCGCCTGCGGGCGGCGCAGACGCCCGGCGGCACCGGCGCGCTGCGCCAGCTCGCGGACCTCGTCAGGCTCGCCCGGCCCGACGCCACCGTCTGGGCGCCGGATCCAACCTGGCCGAACCACCTGCCGATCCTGCGGGCGGCGGGACTGAAGATCGCCTCCTTCCCCTATTACGACCCGGCGCAGGGCATCACCTTCGACGCGGCCATCGCCGCACTGAAGAGAGCCGCGGCCGGCGACGTGGTGCTGCTGCACGGCTGCTGCCACAACCCCACCGGCGCGGACCTCGTCCTCGACCAGTGGCGGGCGATCGGCGATCTCGCCGTCGAGCGCGGCCTCACCCCCTTCGTCGACATCGCCTACCAAGGCTTCGGGCAGGGACTGGACGAGGACGCGGCCGGCGTGCGCCTTCTCGCCGGCATGGTGCCGGAGATGCTGGTCGCGGCGAGCTGCTCCAAGAATTTCTCCGTCTACCGCGACCGCGCCGGCGCGGCGATCCTGCTCGCCCGCAACGCGGCCGAGGCGGACACCGCCTACAGCCAGCTTCTCGGCGTCGGGCGCGGCATCTGGTCGATGCCGCCCGACCATGCCGCGGCCTGCGTGCGTATCGTGCTCGATGACGCCGCGCTGCGCGCCGACTGGCAGGCGGAGCTCGACGCCGTGCGCACCCGCATGCTGACGCTTCGGCAGGGCTTCGCCGACGCGCTGCGCCAGAAGTCCAATTCCGCCCGCTTCGACTTCGTCGCCGGCCAGCGCGGCATGTTCTCGCGCCTCGGCCTGACGCCGGGCGAGGTGACGCGCCTGCGCGACGAACACGGCGTCTACATCGTCGGCGACAGCCGCTTCAACGTCGCCGGCCTGCCCGGCGGCCGGCTGGACGAGCTCGCCGCCAAGGTCGTCTCGGTGCTGGCATGAGCGCAACCGTCGAAGCCGCGATCGCCGCGCGCAAGGCGGAGACGCCTGAGCGCGAGCGCGCCCGCGCGCTCGACCGGCAGGATGCGCTCGCCCCCTTGCGCGCCCGCTTCGACCTCCCGGCGGGCGAGATCTATCTCGACGGCAACTCGCTCGGCGCGATGCCGAGATCGGTTCCCGCGGCGATAAGCGAAGCGCTCGCAGAGGGTTGGGCGAAGGACCTGATTCGAAGCTGGAACGGCCGCGACTGGCATAACCTTCCGGTGACGACCGGCGACCGCCTCGCGCCGCTGATGGGCGCGCGGAAAGGCGAGGTGCTGGCCGCGGATTCGACCTCGGTCAATCTCTACAAGGCGTTCTGCGCCGCGATGCGCCTGCGGCCGGGCCGCACCAGGGTCGTCTCCGAGCGCAACAACTTCCCGACCGACGTGCACATCCTGCAGGGCGCGATCGCCAACGTCTTCCCCGAAGCGCAGCTCGTGTTGGCGGAGGACGACGACGAGTCTGTTCTTTCGCTGATCGACGCCGACACCGCCGTGGTGTGCCTGAGCCACGTCAACTACCGCAGCGGCCGGCTGCGCGACATGGCGGCCGTGACCAAGGCCGCCCATGCCGCCGGTGCGCTCGTCATCTGGGACCTGTGCCATTCGCTCGGCGCGCTGCCGGTCGACCTGAACGCCTGCGAAGCGGATTTCGCGGTCGGCTGCTCGTACAAGTACATGAACGGCGGCCCCGGCGCGCCGGCATGGCTGTTCGTCGCCGGCCGCCATCTCGACGCGGCGCAGAACCCGCTGACCGGCTGGCAGGGCCACGCCGCGCCCTTCGGCTTCGAGATCGACTACCGCCCGGCGCAGACCATGGAGAAATTCCGCGTCGGCACGCCGCCGGTCCTGTCCTACCTGCCGCTGGTCGAGAGCCTCGCCGTGTTCGAGGCGACGGACATGGCGAGCCTGCGCGCCAAGTCGCTGGCGCTGACCGACTTCTTCATCGAGCTGGTCGAGGCAAGGCTCGCCGGCCACGGGCTGTCGCTCGCCACGCCGCGCCAACACGCCGAGCGCGGCAGCCAGGTGGCGCTGACGCACGACAACGGCTGGCCGATCATGCAGGCGCTGATCGCCTGCGGCGTGGTGGGCGACTTCCGCGCGCCGGACATCCTGCGCTTCGGCTTCACGCCGCTCTATGTCGGCTTCGAGGACGTCTGGGGCGCGGTCGCCACGCTCGAGGCGATCATGGCGGGCGGCCTGTGGCGCGAGCCGCGCTTTGCCGAGCGCAAGCTCGTCACCTGAGGTCGAGGCCGGCTGGGCAACATCCGCGCTGCCCCTCATCCGCCTGGCGGCACCTTCTCCCCGTGAACGGGGAGAAGGGAGCTTGCCGCAACGCCGAGGACCCCCTCTCCCCGGTTACGGGGAGAGGGTAAAGGTGAGGGGCGGCGCCGACGGTCGGTCGTTGGCCGTGCCCGCAGGTGCTCCGCTACAGCAGGAACTGGTAGCTCGCCGGCACGAAGCGGTAGCCCTCGTCGAGCTTCTCGGCGAAGCCAACGGCCGGGAACGGCATGTGGTAGCCGAGGAAGGGAATGCGCTCGGCAGCCACCATGTCGAAGACCCGCCTTCGGGTCCGCGCGCCCGCCTCCCTGTCCATGTCGAAGCTGACATGCCAGTCGGGCCGGCGCAGCGAGGCGACGTAGTGGTTGGCGGTGTCGGCGGTCAGCAGCAGCCGGCGGCCGTCGGATTCGAGGTGGAAGACCATGTGGCCCGGCGTGTGGCCGGCGGCCAGCATGCCGGTGATGCCGGGCACGACCTCGTCGCCGTCGCCGATGAAGGTGGTTTTCTCCGCCAGCGGCACCACGTTCGCCTGCACGCCGCGCGCGGCGTTCTCGGTCGGTCCCGACTGGCGTTCCCCGGCGGTCCAGAAGTCGTATTCCGCCTGCCCGGTCACATAGCGGGCATTGGGGAAGGCCGGCGCACCGTCTTCCATCAATCCGCCGATGTGGTCGCCGTGGAAATGAGTGACGACCACGACCGACACGTCGTCCGGCGTATAGCCCGAGGCCTCCAGCCGCGCGCGCAGCTGGCCAAGGCCGCCCTCGCGCGCGCCGGCGCCGAGGCCGGTGTCGAACAGCACCAGCTCCGAGCCGGTGTTGACCAGAGTCGGCGTGAAGGAATTGACGAAGCGGCCGGCCGGGAGAAAGTTCTCCTCCAGCAGCGCCGACACCTCGGCCTCCTCGCGGTCGACGCCGAAGATGGCGTGGATGCCGTCGCCGGGGCGCACGCCGTCGTTGATGGCCGTGACCTCGAATGCGCCGAGCCGGAAGCGGTTGAAGCCGGGGCTCCCCACCTCGGACAGCGGCGCCTGCGCGTGCGCCGCCCGCACCAGTATCTGCGGCGCGGAGAGCACGGCGCCGACGGCTGCGCCCATCTTGA
>JAEZXF010000435.1 GCA_023419995.1 Pseudomonadota bacterium
GGGCAGAGCTGCGCGGTCGGCCCGGTCGCGTAGCCATGCCAGCCGCCTCAGCCTCCCTCCGCAACGACACCACGGGCTCGCAGAGCGTCGACCGCGCGCTGGCGCTGCTGTCGACGGTGGGGCGCCACGCCGAGCGCGGCATGACGCTGACCGACGCGGTGGAGGAAAGCGGCCTCAACAAGCCGACCTGCCGCCGCCTGCTGCTCGCGCTGATCCGCGCCGGCCTGGTCGAGCAGGACGAGGAAACCCGCCGCTACTATCTCGGCCAGGAGGCCTACGTGCTCGGCAGCCTGTCGTCGCGCCGCTTCGGCCTGCTGCAGCTGTCGATGGAAAGCCTGCTCCGGCTGTCGAAGAAGACCGAGGATTCCACCTTCCTGTCGGTGCGGCGCGATACCTGGTCGGTCTGCCTCTATCGCGAGGAGGGCACCTATCCGGTGCGCACCCATGCGCTGCAGGCAGGCTTCGAGCATCCGCTGGGCGTGGGCGCGGGCTCCCTCGCGATGCTGGCCGCGCTGCCCGACGACGACGTCGAGGCGATCCTTGCCGCCAATGCCGCCGTGCTCGCCGACAAGTATCCGATGCTGCCGCCGGAGCGCATCCGCCTCGACGTGGCGCTGACCCGCCAGAAGGGCTTCGCGCTCAATCCCGGCCGCATCTTCGCCAATTCGTGGGGCATCGGCGTCGCCCTGCGCACGCCCGAGGGCCGCGTGGCCGGCGCGCTCAGCATCGCCGCCATCGACAGCCGCATGCAGGACGCGCGGCAGGTCGAGCTGGCCGCCGGCCTGATGCAGGAGGCCGGCCTGGTCGAGGGAAAGCTCGCCCAGATGTTCGCGACGCGGCGGGCCGGCAACAACAGGAATCCCGAAAGGAGAACGGCAAGATGAGCGCAGCAACCCGTCCGGCGGAGCGTTCGGCATGACGGCAGCGGAAGGCGGCGTGCGTCCCTCCAGCACGCGGGTCATGAACCTGGCGCATTTCCTCACGCAGGCCGCGCGTCGCGACCCGGACGGAATCGGCTTCGTCTGGGGAGAGAGGAGCTGGACGTGGGCCGAGATGGAGGCGCGCGTCGACGCCATGGCGGCGGCGCTGAAGGCCGATTTCGGCGTGGAGAAGGGCGACCGCATCCTCGTCCAGTCGTCGAACTGCAACCAGATGTTCGAATCGATGTTCGCCTGCTTCCGCGCGGGCGCGGTGTGGGTGCCGACCAACTTCCGCCAGACGCCGGACGAGGTCGCCTATCTCGCCCAGGCGAGCGGCGCGCGCGGCATGATCTGCGGCGCGGAGTTTCCCGGCCACGTGGCGGCCTGCCGGGCGGGATCCCCGGCGATCGAGTTCGTCGTCGCCATCGGCGAGGCTGCGTTCGGCGAGGACTACGACCGGATCGTCGCCCGCCATGCCGGGCAGCGGGTGCCGGCCGCCGCGGTCGACCGCGACGACCCGTGCTGGTTCTTCTTCACCTCCGGCACCACGGGCCGGCCAAAGGCCGCGGTGCTGACCCACGGCCAGATGGCGTTCGTCGTCACCAACCATCTGTGCGACCTGATGCCCGGCACCGGCCCCGGCGACGCCTCGCTGGTGGTGGCGCCGCTGTCGCACGGCGCGGGCGTGCACCAGCTCGTCCAGGTGGCGCACGGGGTGAAGACGATCCTGCCCGCCTCGCAGCGCTTCGACATTCCGGCGGTGTGGGAACTGGTCGAGAAATGGCGGGTGACCAACCTCTTCACCGTGCCGACGATCCTGAAGATGCTGGTCGAGGATCCTTCGGTCGACCGCTTCGACCGTTCCTCGCTGCGCTACGTCATCTATGCCGGCGCGCCGATGTACCGGACCGACCAGGTCCACGCGCTGCGGAAGCTCGGCCCGGTGCTGGTGCAGTATTTCGGCCTCGGCGAGGTGACGGGCAACATCACGGTCCTGCCGCCGGCGTATCACGACGCCGAGGACGGGCCCCAGGCGCGCATCGGCACCTGCGGCTTCGAGCGCACGGGCATGCAGGTCGAGATCCAGAACGACGACGGCCGCGCGGTGGCGCCCGGCGAGACGGGCGAGATCTGCGTCATCGGCCCGGCCGTGTTCGCCGGCTACTACGACAACCCCGACGCCAACGCCAAGGCGTTCCGCAACGGCTGGTTCCGCACCGGCGACCTCGGCCACATGGACGCCGAGGGCTTCGTCTACATCACCGGCCGCGCCTCCGACATGTACATCTCCGGCGGCTCCAACATCTATCCGCGCGAGATCGAGGAGAAGATCCTCCAGCATCCCGGCATCGGCGAGGTGGCGGTGCTGGGCGTGCCCGATCCAGTGTGGGGCGAGGTGGGCATCGCCGTCTGCGTGGCGCGCGACGGCTTCTCGCCGGCCGGCATCGACCTGCAGGCGTGGCTCGGCGAGAAGATCGCCCGCTACAAGATGCCGAAGCGGTTCGTCTTCTGGGAGGAGATGCCGAAGTCGGCCTACGGCAAGATCGCCAAGAAGCTGATCCGCGACGAGCTGGCGAAACGCGGCGAGCTGGAGGAAACGGCATGAGCGGCGCGGTCATCGTCACCGGCGGCGCGTCCGGCATCGGGCTGGAGACGGCGCGGCTGCTGAAGGAGCGCGGCTGGACCCCCCACATCGTCGACCTGAAGCGCGAGGCGCTCGACGGGGCCTGCGCCGCGCTCGGCCTGCCCGCCGGTCAGGCGCATGCGCTGAGCGTCACCGACGAGGCGGCGGTGGACGGCCTCGCCGCCGACGTGGCCGGGACGCAGGCGCTGGCCGGCGTGGTCAACTGCGCCGGCATCGCCATG
>JAEZXF010000160.1 GCA_023419995.1 Pseudomonadota bacterium
GCTCCGCGCTGACCGAGCCGTCGACCGGGTCGTGATAGGCGAAGTCGTCCGCGTCCTCGACGACGAGCCCGGAAAAGCTCTCGCCCGGCAGGCGCGGCAGCGCCTCGCGCAGCGCGGCCATCAGCTCGTCGGCGGCGCCGGTCTCCAGCCCCTCATAGTCGTGGCGCGAATAGTAGTTGCGCCCGTATGTCGTCCAGTGGCTCCTCGCGATCTCGCGCACGCCCTCGCCGCGGACGGCGAGGATGTTCAGCCACAACAGGACGGCCCATAGCCCGTCCTTCTCCCGCACATGGTCGGAGCCGGTGCCGGCGCATTCCTCGCCGCAGATGGTGGCGAGCCCGGCGTCGAGCAGGTTGCCGAAGAATTTCCAGCCCGTCGGCGTCTCGTGAAGCGGAATGCCCAGCCGTTCCGCCACCCTGTCGGCCGCGGCGCTGGTCGGCATGGAGCGGGCGATGCCCTTCAGCCCGTCGCGGTAGCCGGGCGCGAGATGCGCGTTCGCCGCGAGCATCGCCAGCGAATCCGACGGCGTGACGAAGATGCCGCGCCCGAGGATCAGGTTGCGGTCGCCGTCGCCATCGGAGGCGGCGCCGAAATCCGGCGCCCCGGGCGACATCATCAGCTCGTGGAGCGCGCGGGCGTGCACGAGGTTGGGGTCGGGATGATGGCCGCCGAAATCCGGAAGCGGCGTCGCGTTGCGCGCCGTGCCCGGCGCCGCGCCCAGCCTGCGCTCCAGGATCTCGACGGCATAGGGCCCGGTCACGGCATGCATGGCATCGAACGCCATGGTGAAGCCGCCGCGGAACAGGGCGCGGATCGCCTCGAAATCGAACAGCGTCTCCATAAGCTCGGCGTAGTCGAGCACGGGATCGACCACCTCGACGGTCATGTCGCCGGCCTCGACCGCGCCGAGCGTGTCGAGATCGACGTCCGGCATGTCGGCGATCGCGTAGCGGTCGATCACCCGGCTGCGCGCGAAGATCGCCTCCGTCAGCTTCTCCGGCGCCGGGCCGCCATTGCCGACATTGTACTTGATGCCGAAATCCTCCTCCGGCCCGCCGGGATTGTGGCTGGCCGACAGGATGATGCCGCCGAAGGCGCGGTTCTTGCGGATGAGGTGCGAGGCCGCCGGCGTCGACAGGATGCCGCCCCGGCCGACGACGACGCGGCCGAAGCCGTTGGCGGTCGCCATGCGGATGGCGGTCTGGATCGCCTCGCGGTTGAAGTAGCGGCCGTCGCCGCCGATCACCAGCGTCTCGCCGTGGAACCCCGCCACCGAATCGAAGATCGACTGGATGAAGTTCTCGACGTAGTTTCGCTGCTGGAACACCTTCACCTTCTTGCGCAGGCCGGATGTGCCCGGCCGCTGATCCGCATAGGGCGTCGTCTCGACGATGGAGATCATGTCGTGGTGTCCTCCTGGCCCGGCAGGCGAACGGCAGAGCCGGACTTAAGTTCCATGGCCGCCCGCCGGGGCCGCCGGCAGGTGCCTTTCTTCATGCCCCGTCGGCGTACCGCCGCCAAGGGGGGAATCGGGCAAGGCCCGCATCATCCGCGAGGCCGTGCGCCCTCGGCGATGAAGTGCGGGTTGGCGAACGGGTCGTCGCCCGGCGCGGTGCCCGCGCCATAGGGGAACGGCCTGCCGTCCAGCCCGCGCGTCATGCCGCCCGCCGCCCGCAGCACCGCGTCGCCGGCGGCCGTGTCCCACTGCATCGTGCGGCCCATGCGCGGGTAGAGGTCCGCCTTTCCCGCCGCAAGCAGGCAGAACTTCAGCGACGAGCCCACCGACACGCGCTCGACCGGGCCGAGCCCGGCGATATAGGCTTCCGTCTCCGCCGTGCCGTGCGAGCGGCTCGCCACCACCACCGGCGGGCAGGCCGGCGCGCGCACGGCGATCGGACGCCGCACGGATGCCCTATGACGGGCATCGGTCTCCACCGCCTCGGCGAAGCCCCGGCGGCCGAGATAGAGCTGGTGGCAGGCCGGCGCATAGACGGCGCCGACGACCGGAACGCCGTCCCGCACCAGCGCGACGTTGACGGTGAAGTCGTCGCCGCCGCGGACGAATTCGCGCGTGCCGTCGAGCGGATCGACGAGAAAGAACACCTGCCCCGCCTCGCGCGGCGCCAGGCCGGCGGACGCCTCCTCCTCGGCGACGATCGTGACGTGCGGAAACCGGGCACGCAGGCCGGAGAGCAGGATCGCCTCGGCCTCGCGGTCGGCCCGGGTGACGGGCGAGGCATCCGCCTTCTCCTCGGCGACAACGCCTTCGGCGGTGATCGCCATGATCCGCGCGCCCGCTTCCAGCACGAGGGGCTCGAGTAAGGACAGGATGTCGGCGTCGTCGGGGCAGGTCGTCATGGATGTGGCGATAGCCCGCTCCGCGACCGGCGGCAATAGGCATGCCGCGCGCGCCGGGCGCGGCGCCGATGCCACACGCCGGCTTTCCACCGGCAGGCCGGCGCCGCGGCAAGTTCCGGCTTTACGTTGCCGGCCCCGCGCGGTAATGAACCCGCCGTCGCTCTTGGGGCGTAGCCAAGCGGTAAGGCAGCGGTTTTTGGTACCGCCATTCCCTGGTTCGAATCCAGGCGCCCCAGCCAGTGTTTCCCGAACGACCGATTCCCCTGAACGAAGCGCAAGCCGCGAATCCTTGCCGGGAGGTTGGAACCCCTTGCGCGGAAGCCGAGGCGCAGGGCTGAGACGATCGCGGCTATTGGCCCTTTCGCGAAAGGCTTTCCGCGACGGCAGAACAGCATCTGTTTGCTGCAGGCCCCAGCATGTCCGGGGCTGCGCCCCCTACCGCCTGAGCCCTGCAAGAAGCGAGCGCCCCGTATCTCCACGAGGGAGTTGATGCGTTGCCGCGGCAGGCGGGCACGTTGGTGGCATCCGGAGCCAATGCGCGGCCCGGCATCCGGCTCGATGCTGGTTACGAGCGGCGCGTGATGAAGCGGTCGAGGCCGAGCGGATGCCGGTCGACGTTGGCGTTGGCCTCGGCGAGGTACGGCAGGGCGGCCGCGCCCGCCTGGCGGATCCGCTCGGCATCGCGGCGGAAGGCCGGCATCAGTTCCCCTATCTCGGCGCGCAGGGCCGCCTCGTCGACGGTCGTCGCCCGGCGGTCGCGCAGCAGGATGCGGCCTCCGACGATGACGGTGTCCACGCCCCGGCCGCACTCGCCGTAGACGAGCTGCCGGGCGACGCTGTTGAGCGGGACATAGGAGACGTCGTCGAGGTCGATCAGGCACAGGTCCGCCGCCATGCCGGCACGGACGGCGCCGATCCTGCCTTCCAGACCGACGGCGCGCGCGCCGCCGGAGGTGGCCGCCTCGATGGCATGCGCGGCATGGACGCCGGTTTCCTCCGGCTCGGCAACCGCGGCCAGCAGGCAGAACATCTTCATCACCTCGAAGATGTTCTGGCAGTCGCTGCAGCTGCAGTTGTCGCAGCCGACCGACAGCGTCACGCCGGCGTTGCGCAGTTCCCTGATCGGCGCGATGCCGTTCTTCAGCTTCATGTTGCTGATAGGGTTGTGCGCGACATTGGCGCCGGTGGAAGCCAGCAGGTCGATCTCCTCGGGCGTGATCCATATGCTGTGCGCCAGCGTCGTCGACGGGCCGAGCAACCCGGTCTCGGCCATGTAGCGGATCATCGACCCGCCGTGTCCGGCATAGATCCGCCGCGCCTTGGCCGCCTGGGCCTTCGTTTCGTAGACGTGGGTGAAGATCGGCAGCGCGTGGCGGCGGCCGAGATCGGCGACGCCTTCGAGCAGCGTGCGCGAGGAGCGCTGCGGGCCCGACGGGCTGATGCCCCAATGGATGTTGGACGGCAGCGCACCGCGGCGCCTGATCTGGCGCTCGGCGAAATCGAGCAGCGCCATGGGATCGGCCGACGCGCCGCGGACGAGATCGAGCGCGGCGGCAGGCATGTCCTCCGGCAGGAACGGCGCGATGTCCAGCTCGCCCAGGTCGCGCAGGCCGATCGAGAAGACGGTGCGGATCCCGACCTCCTCATAGGCCGCGAGGATGACGTCGAGCGTTTCCTCGTCGAGCGGCACCACCGTGCACATGTCCTGCACGGTGGTGATCCCGCTCTTCAGGCACTCGAGCGCGCCGAGCAGCGTGCGGGCGCGAAGCTCCTCCCTGCTGCGCGCGCCATAGGCGCCGGGCAATGCGAGCAGCGCCCAGACGTCGAACGGAACGTCCTCGAACATGCCCTTGGCGAGCGTGTCGTAGGAATGATAGTGCGCGTTGACGAAGCCGGGCATCACCAGCTTGCCGCCGGCGTCCAGCACCTCGCCGATGGTCGCGGCCTCGTGCTTGGCCTCGAGATTCTCGTCGGGCCGCGTCACGGCCGTGATGACGCCGTCCTCGATCAGGACGTCGCGCACCGGCGGCATGTGAACGTCGCCGAGCGGATCGTAGACCCGGCCGCCCCGCACGAGAAGCGGCTTCGCGCCGATTGCTGATTGCAGCGGACGGGTCATGCCGGCTCCTTCAGCAGATCGGCCATGTCGGCTGCACGCGCTCGTTGAGGCCGGTGCGCTCGGCGATGCGCGCGCCGCGCTGCCTGACTTCCGACAGGATGCGCGTCTCGTCGAGGCTGAGCACGACGCCGTTCTTCATCAGCACGCGGCCGTCGCAGATGACCGTGTCCGCCCCGCCGCGCGAGGCGTAGACGAGGTTGGCGATGGGGTTGAGAACCGGCTGCCACTCCGGCCCGTGCGTCGCGAACATCGCGATGTCCGCCTTCTTGCCGACCTCGAGCGAGCCGATCTCGTCTTCCCACAGCGCCGCCCGCGCGCCGTGCAGGGTCGCCATCTCCAGCACGGTCTCCGGCGGCATGATGGTCGGGTCGAGCCGCTGCGACTTGCAGCCGCCCGAAACCAGCGACATCTGGCGCACGACGTCGACATAGTTGCTCGACATGGCGCTGTCGGAGCCGAGCGCGACGGTGACACCGAACTCCAGCATCTCGGGAAAGCGGCCGAACTCGATGCTGCCGAGGCCGAGCCTGTAGCCGGTCGACGGGGTGCAGGAGATCTTCAGGTCGTGGTCGACGCACAGCCTGATCTCCTTCGGGCTTGCCCAGCCCATGTGGATCAGGAGCACGTTCGGTCCCAGCACGCCGAGCTTCTCCATGCGCTCGACATCGGGCATGCCGAACTTCACCCGCGAGGCCACGACCTCGTCGCGCGCCTCGGACGCGTGCAGGACCAGGCCGACGCCGTGCTGGTCGGCTTTGGCCTTGATGGCCTTGATCAGCTCGTCGGAGCACACCGCGAGGACGCGCAGGGCGAACCAGGCCCGCACGCGCCCGTCGTGGCGGCCATTGAGCGCCTTGAAGGCGCGCTCGGCGTTCTCGACGGCCTGCGCCGTCGTCTCGCGCACGGCATTGCTGGAAACGTCGCCCATGATCGTCGAGTGGACGTCGAAGGCGATGCGGGCGATGACGCCGCGCAGCCCGCTCTGGCCCATGGCCTCGGCGATCCTGTGCGGGAAGTAGTTGCCGGGATCGACGAAGCAGGTGGTGCCGGCGCGGATCAGCTCGAGCTGGCAGCCCATGCCGGCCCAGTAGGCGTCCTCCTCCATCAGCTCGCCCTCGTAGCGGTAGAGCCGCTCGAGAAGGTGGATCGGGATATCGCAGCCGTCGCACAGGCCACGCCCGAGTTGCTGGGTGTTGTGGACGTGGGTGTCCACCAGCCCGGGAAGGACGAGGCGGCCCGACGCGTCGATCACCTCGTCCGCGGTGTAGCGGCTTGCGATGTCGTCGGTCTTGCCGACCTCGGCGATGCGGTCGTTCTCGATCAGCACCGCGCCGTCCCGGATGATCCGGCGGTCGGGGCCCATGGTCACGAGCCAGTCGGCGTTCCTGACGAGAAGTGTGGGCATGGCTGTCTTCCTGTTCTGCCGGTGCCGGCTGTTGGATCTCGTGTGCCGGGCGCAGCTTACCTGCCCGCCCGCACCGCGGTCTCTGCCCGCCTCAGGATGCGAGCGCCTGCTCCAGCATGTCCGCGCCGGCGGCGGAGACGTCCGAGCGCAGCGACACGACCGGCGGCATGTCCTTGCCGAACCTGGCGAAGGAGACCTTCATCAGGTCGATCCAGACGCCTTTCTGCGGCAGGTCGTCGACCGCGGCGATGACGACCTCGTAACCGTTCTTCCTGTAGTCGACGATATCGCCGACGGTCACGTCGACCAGCCGTTCGCAGCTCTCCGGCTTCGCCACATGGGGCGGCATCTTCATGATGCCCCAGCCGCGTGCCATCAGCGTGTCGATGAAATCGGTCGGCGGAGTCTGTCTCGCGCCGTAGAGCGCGGAGCCCGGATTGACGACATAGTCGGCAACGACGGCGATCTTCCTGCTTCTCAGGTCTTCGCGGATCATGCCACCCTCCCCCCGTCCTCGTTGAGGAACTCGTCAAGCTCGGTCATTGCCTTGTCGAGGTCGAAGTCCTGCGCGTCCATCGCCACGCCGGTCGCGCGCGGAAAGGCAAGTCCCCTCTCCTCGAACTCGAATTTCAGCTCCTCCATCCACACGCCCATGCCGGGACGGCGGTCGCTGCCTCCCTGGACGGCGCCCTCGGGGCGGCCGCCCCACGACGCCTTGGTGCTGGTCAGGCGGACCCCGCTCGACGGGCTGCCGTCGAGGCCGACGATCACCACGTCGTAGCCCGCCTCCTGGTGCATGATCACCAGATCGACCACGCTCTTGGCCAGGTTGCGGCAGTGACGGCGATAGCCGGGGGTGTCGTACTGCTCGCGCGACGCCCACCACCGCGCCGCGCCCATATGCCCCATCTCGGGGCACGGGAGCTGCTGCAGCTCATATCCGTTTTTGACGAGGCGCTCGACCAGCGGAGAGAACACGCCGGCGCATCGGGCGAACTCGCTGACCTTGGCGTTCTGGTTCATCAGGCAGTGGGCGACGTAGGCTACACGCCTCGGCTCGGTACTCATCACTTCGTTCTCCACGTTTCCCTATGTCTGTTCCGATCGCTCAAACCGGGTCGTCCGTCGGACTATAGCAGGCGGGCGGCCCATGCCGCTCCCTCGGAGGCCATAAGGCAGGGTCGTTCCGGTCCTCTGCCGGAGGCTGCACGGCTCGCCTCGCATCATGCTCTCGCATCCTGTCTCCTGCGGCTCCTAGTGGGTCACCACGGCATCGGGAAACGGCTTCGGGAACGAGATCGGTTTGCTGCTGGGTATGTCGATGCGCCCTTCCTCCAGCGCGTGGCACGCGGCCCAGCTGCCGACATATTCCTTCATGCGCGGCACTTCCGTGCGGCACCGCTCGTTGGCGAAGGGGCAGCGCGTGTTGAAGCGGCATCCCGGCGGAGGGGCGAGCGGGCTCGGCACCTCGCCCGTCGGCGCGGCCTGGCTGCTGCCGATCCTGTCCAGGTCGGGCACCGCGTCCCGCAGCAGGCGCGTGTAGGGATGCAGGGGGCGCTCGAAGATCACCTCGGGCGTGCCTATCTCGCACAGGCGTCCCAGATACATCACCGCGACGACGTCGGCGATGAAGTTGACCACGGCAAGGTCGTGGGAGATGAACAGCATCGTCAGGTTGTGCTGGCGCTGCATGTCCTTCATCAGGTTCAGGATCTGCGCCTGCACCGACACGTCGAGCGCCGATGTCGGCTCGTCGCAGACGAGAAGGCCGGGATCGCCCGAGAGCGCCCGCGCGATGGAGATGCGCTGGCGCTGCCCGCCGGAGAACGCGTGCGGGTAGCGCTTGGTGTCTGCGCCCGACAGGCCGACCTGCTTGAGCAGCTCCACGACGCGGTCCTTGACGCGGTTCGCGTTCCTCTCCTGCCGGGCATCGACCAGGATCGGCTCGCGTATGATCTGCCCGACGTTCCAGCGCGGATTGAGCGACGAATAGGGATCCTGGAAGACCATCTGTACCCTGCGCATCACCGCAAGCTGCTCCGGCGTCCGCCGCCAGGGGGACACGGAAACCCCCTCCAAGGAGATTTCCCCCTGCGTCGGACGCGTTAGCCCGGCGACGAGGCGGGCGATCGTCGACTTCCCGCATCCGGATTCGCCCACCAGCGCGAAGGTCTGCGAGCGCCGGATATGGAACGAGACGTCCTCCACCGCCGACACGTACGGCGCCGGCCCCTTGCTTATCAGGCTCTTCAGGAAGGGCTGGGCGATGTCGAACCGGCACGTCAGCCCCGTCACCGACAGATGGACGGGCGGCACCTCGGCCTCGATCGCCTTCTCCTTCCTTCCGGCGACCGCGGCAATCTTGCGGCTTGTCTCCGGCGGCAGGAAACATGCGGCCTCGGTGCGATCGTTCGCCTCCAGCGTCGGGGCGGACTGCAGGCACTTGTCGAACGCGAAAGCGCAACGCGGGCTGAACGCGCAGTGGTCCCAGGGCGAGGAGGACAGGCGCGGCATCGACCCCTCGAGCTGCGGCAGCCGCGCCGGCTGAGTGCCGAGGCGCGGGATCGAGTTCATCAGGCCGCGCGTGTAGGGATGCTCGGGCGACTTGATCGTGTCTTCCGTGGGACCCGTCTCGACGATGCGGCCCAGATAGAGGACGGCCACGCGGTCCGTGATCTCGCCGATCACGCCCATATCGTGCGTGATCAGCAGCATCGCGGTCTTCTCCTCCTGCGACAGGCGCCGCAGGAGGCGGATGATCTGCGCCTGGATCGAGACGTCGAGCGCCGTGGTCGGCTCGTCCGCGATCACCAGCTTGGGCTTGGTGCAAAGCGCCAGCGCAATCACCACACGCTGGCGCATGCCGCCCGAGAACTCGTGCGGGTAGCTGTTGACGCGCTCTTCCGGCGCCGGCAGGCCGACGCGGCGCAGCCACTCGACGGCTTCCTTGCGCGCTTCGGCCTCGGACAGGCCGCGATTGACCATCATGGTTTCGACGAGCTGGTGCCCGACCGTGTAGAGCGGGTTCAGGCTCGTAAGCGGATCCTGGAAGATCGTGGCGATGTGCCGGCCGCGAAGCGCCCGCATCTCGGCGTCGTCGGCATGGGTGATGTCCCTGCCGTCGAAGCGGATCGAGCCGCCGATGATCCGCGCGCCCTGCGGCATGAGACGCGTCAGGGCCGACCCGGTCAGCGACTTGCCCGCGCCGGATTCTCCGACGATGCCGAGAACCTCGCCCCGGCGGACGGAGAAGGAGACCCCGTCGATGGCCCTCAGGGGTCCGTGGCGGGTCTGGAACTCGATGGTGAGGCCGTCGACCTCGAGAAGACGCTCATCAGCGGAGGCGTGGGTTGAGGACATCACGGATCCAATCGCCAATAAGATTGATGGAAAGCACGAGCAGGAGCAGGGTGAGGCCGGGGAAGATGGTCATCCACCAGGCCCCCGAGAACAGGAAGTCGTTGCCGTTGCGCACCAGCGTGCCGAGCGAGGGCTTGCTCACCGGCATTCCGACGCCGAGGAAGGACAGCGTCGCCTCGTTGATGATCGACAGGCCGAACCCCACGGTCGCGATGACGAGCACCGGCTCGAGCACGTTGAGGAGCACGTGCCGCACCAGGATGCGCGTCGGGGAGATCTGCAGCAGGCGCGCCGCCAGCACGTAGTCCTTGCGCTTCTCGACCATCGTCTGCGCCCGGACGGGACGGGCGAACTGCACCCACGTCGCCAGCGAGATGGACATGATGATGACCCAGATCGCCAGCTCGTGATGGATCTCGCGCGGCAGGATGGTGCGCGTCACGCCGTCGATCAGCAGGGCGACGAGGATGGCGGGGAACGAAAGCTGGATATCGGCGATGCGCATCAGCACCGTGTCGATGCGGCCGCCGGCGAAGCCGGCCAGCAGGCCGAGGGCGACGCCGATCACCATCGCGACTGTCGTTGCCAGGATCGCCACGAGAAGGCTCACCCTCATGCCGTAGATGACGGCCGAGAGGATGTCCCGGCCCTGGTTGTCGGTTCCCAGCGGATAGGTCCAGCTTCCTCCCTCCACCCAGGCGGGCGGAAGCTTGGCGGCCATCAGGTCGACCGTGGCTAGGTCGAACGGGTTGTGGGGCGCCACCCATGGCGCGAAGATCGCGGCCAGGATGAACACGATCGCGACGAGCGCTGCCACCACCACCAGGGGCTGGGTCCGGAAGCTATAGAACGCGTCGCTGTCGAGAATGCGGGCAAGCATGGGATGACCCTCCCTACATCGCTGCTGCCGTCGAATTCTCGACGCGCAGGCGGGGATCGACGAGGACGTAAAGAACGTCGCAGATGAAGTTGATGGTGACGAAGATGACCGACACGAGCATCAGGTAGGCGGCCATGATCGGTATGTCGCCGAAATGCACCGCCTGGATGAACAGCAGGCCGAGCCCCGGCCACTGGAACACGGTCTCGGTGATGATCGAGAACGCCAGGATCGAGCCGAGCTGCAGGCCCGTCACGGTTATGATCGGCACGAGCGTGTTCTTGAGCGCATGCCGGTAGATGACGCGCTTCTCCGACAGGCCGCGCGCCCGCGCGAACTTGATGTAGTCGGAATGGAGCACCTCGAACATCTGGGAGCGCACGAGGCGCATGATCAGGGTCAGCTGGAACAGCCCAAGGGTGATGGACGGCAGGATGAGGGCCTTGAGGCCGGACAGGGTGAGGAAGCCCGTCGTCCAGAAGCCGAGGTCGACGACCGCCCCCCGGCCATAGGAGGGCAGCCAGCCCAGGGTGACGGAGAAAAGCATGATCAGCAGGAGGCCGACGAAGAAGGGCGGCAGCGACATGCCCAGAAGCGACGTCGTCATGAAGATCCGGCTGGTCAGGCTGCGCGGCGAGACGGCCGAGACCGCGCCCATCCACACGCCGCAAAGGAAGGCGAAGAGGCCCGATGCGAAGGCCAGCTCGACGGTCGCCGGCAGGCGCTCCGCGATCAGGTCCGCGACCGGCCGCCCCAGGCGGTAGGAGATGCCGAAATTGCCCGAGGCCATGTTGACCACGAACTGGTAGAACTGCACGGCAACGGGCTGGTCGAGCCCCAGGCGCTCGCGCAGCGCCTGCCGCTCCTCCTGCGTCGTTTCCTGGCCGACCATGTTGTTGATCGGGTCGCCGACGAACTGGAACAGGCAGAAGGCGACCAGTCCCACTGCGAGGACCACCATGACCGACTGGACCAGCCTCCGGATCAGAAGAGAAAGCATGCTGTCCTCCTACGCGCGACAAGCCGGGCGGGCATGCCGCAGACCAGTTGTTCCCCAGAACCGACGGTCCGATCGATCATGGGAGCCTCCCCTTCCCGCGTCCCGTCGCGGAGACAGGGAGGCTCCTTGTCTTGTTGTCGTTATTTCACGTTGACCCAGCGGAGCTCGAACTTCTCGTCGGCCCGCTGCTTGAGTTCGACGCCGTCGCGAATTCCCCATGCCAGCTTCGTCTGGAACAGCGGGATGATCGCATAGTCGTCCTTGATGATCTCGAACGCCTCGTTCATCAGCTTGGCGCGCGCGTCCTCGTCGACCTCCCGGGTGATCAGCGTCGTCAGCTCATCGACCCGCGGATTCGAGTATGCGCCGAAATTCCACCGGCCGTGGCCGTCGGACGAAGGAGTCGAGAAGACCTCGAACAGGGGGCTGTGCCCGTCGAGGGTCGGCGCGCCCCAGCCGAGCATGAAGAAGCACGTGTCGCGG
>JAEZXF010000511.1 GCA_023419995.1 Pseudomonadota bacterium
GCCCAGCCCATCACCCGGACGGTGATCTGGTCGGCGCGATGGCGCACGAGATTGGCGTGCGACAGGAAGCCCTCCACCGGATAGTTGGTGAGGAAGATGCCGCCGCCCTTGCCCGGGGCCGTCGCCAGCTGCACGGCCAGCTCGCGGCCTTCCGGCTTGCGGAGGTCGATGGCGATCGACTTCTTGCCCTTGTTCAGCCCTTCCCAGTAGAGGCTGTGGCCGCTCTCGTCCTTCGGCCAGCGCCCGAAATCCGGGCCGCCTCCGACCTGGTCGAAGCGGATGACCTCCGCGCCGAGCTGGGCGAGGTAGAGCCCGCAGGACGGCGCCGCGACGAACGACGCCCCCTCGACGATTCGAAGATTGCCCAGATGAGAATACATGGTCGCTCGATATCCCGGATTGGCGGTTCAAGATCGTTCCCGCCGCGGCCGGCCCGGCGGCAGCGGACGGGATCGCGGTCGGACGAAGCGAAGGGAGGCGGCGGCCAGATGCCGGCGGCGGATGTCGCTGTCGATGCGGCGCACTGCGTGGTTGCCTCCCTCAAGCCCGGACTCCTCCCTCCCGCGAGCGTGTCACCGCAATCGCCCGGAACGGACGGGAGGGAAGCCAGGGCCGGCCCATTAGAGCCAACCGCATGCCTCCGGCGCAAGGCGAGATCGGTTATATCCGTTATGCGGTTCCCATATCGGTGCACGGCATAGCCCTTGCGAATAGCTCGTATAACAGCCGTCCCGTTGAGTGGCCGGGTGCTCCTTCCTATGGTGCGGCCATTCAGCGGAGGAGGATGCGATGGCTGTTCTTGTGACCGGCGGCAAGGGGTTCATCGGTGCCCGGGTGGTGCGCGAGCTCGTGCGCCGGGGCCACGAGGTGGTGGTGCTGGACCTGCGCGGCACAGCCGGAAGGCTGGCCCCGGTGGCCGACAGCATCACGCTCGAAGCCGGCGACATCACCGACTACGACCGCATCGCCGAGGTGCTGGAGACCCGGCGCATCGACCGGATCGCGCATATGGTCTTCTACTCCTCCGAGGAGCGCGGCGTGCTGCTGCGGCCGGAGAACGCCGACGGGCTCTACCGCCAGCAGATGATCATGAACACCGGCACCTTCCACGTCTTCGAGGCGGCGAGGCGGGCGGGGATCCGCCGCGTCGCCTATCCCAGCTCGGTGCAGTACCACGCCGGCGACGAGCCCTGGACCGGGCCGGAGACGGTCGACGAGGAATCGCCCGCCATGCCGACGACGACCTACGGCATGGGCAAGATGCTGTGCGAGAAGCTCGCCAGGGAATACAACCGGCTGCACGGCATGGAGATCATCAGCCTGCGCATCCCCGGCGCCTACGGCCCCGGTGCGACCTTCGGGGCGCGGGGCATCAACCTGATCGCGACCGAGGGCGCGCTCGGCCAGCCGGTGGCGCTGCCCTATTGCGGCGCCCAGCGCATCGTCCTCGCCCATGTCGACGACATCGCCTGGGCCTTCGCCGAGGCGCTCGACGCGCCGTCGCCGGGCTACGACACCTATCACATTGGCGGCCACTACGTGTCCTACGCCGAGATCGCCGCCCTCGGCCGCGAGATCACGCCCGGTCTCGACGTGGCCGTGAACGAGGACGCGCCGCTGCGCGGCCAGTTCCGGATCGATTCCACCCGCATCGAAACCGACCTCGGCCTGCGCCACCGCAGCCTCTCGGAGGGCTACGGCGCGCTTGCCGAGGAAACCCGCCGCGAACTCGGCCGACCGGTCTGAAGAGGAGCTGCCGACATGGAACTGACGCTGGACCAGGCCCGCGACCTGCTGACGGGGTCGATGCGCGCCATCGACTACGATGCCGACGAAGCCGCGATCATCGCCGACCATCTCCTCGACTGCGAGCTGCGCGGGCTCGGCTATGCCGGCCTCGCGCGGGCGCTGACCATCGTGGAGTACGTCCGCAAGCTGAACCTGAAGCGCGAGCCGATGCAGGTGCTGCACGAGACGCCGGTCTCGGCCCGGATCGACGGCGCCAACAATGTCGGCTACGTCGTCGCCGACAAGGCGACGGCCATGGCGATCGCCAAGGCGAAGGCGCAGGGCATCGCCATCGTCGGGGCGGCCAGGACCTACTACACCGGCATGTTCTCCTACTATCTGGAGCGCCTGACCTCGGCCGGGCTGTGCGGGATGATCGCCGGCAGCGGCCTCTCGGTCGTCGCCCCCTTCGGCGGGACCGAGGCGCGGTTCTGCACCAACCCGATCGCCTTCGGCTTCCCGGCCGGGGAGGACCCGCTGATCTGGGATATCGGTACGTCGAACCTTACGCATGCCGAGGTCGTGCTGGCGCGCCGCAAGGGCGAGCCGCTGGCGGAGGGGCTGGCCTTCGATGCCGAGGGCAAGCCGACGACCGATCCCGACGCGGTGCTGTGGGGCGGCGCGCTGACCGTCTGGGGCGGGCATCGCGGCTCGGGCCTCGCCCTGACGGTGCAGGTGCTGTCGATGCTGGCGGGCCAGGTGAACATGTTCAAGCCGTCCGACGACCCGATCGACTGCGGCTTCTTCCTGCTCGCCTTCGATCCGGGCCTGTTCGGTTCGGCCGACGGGTTCCGTGCCTCGGTTTCGGACTACGTCCAGATCCTCACCCAGACGCGGCCCATCGACCCGGCGAAGCCGGTGCGCGCGCCGTTCGCCCGTTCGGCCGCCCTGCGGCGGAAGCGGATCGACGCCGGCGTCGTCGAGGTTCCCGACCTCGTGGTCGAGAACCTGCGCGCGATCTGCGGCACGCGGTAGGGTTCCGGGGTCCGGTGCGATGACCGAATTCGAGCTGACGACGCTCGACTGCCATCCGC
>JAEZXF010000534.1 GCA_023419995.1 Pseudomonadota bacterium
GCGCGCCTGATGAGGCAGGCGCTGCGCAAGCTCACCGGCTCGATCTCGCGCTCCAAGTGCATGGTCATCTTCATCAACCAGATCCGCATGAAGATCGGCGTCATGTTCGGCTCGCCCGAGACGACCACCGGCGGCAACGCGCTCAAGTTCTACGCCTCCGTCCGGCTGGACATCCGCCGCATCGGCGCGGTCAAGGACCGCGACGAGGTCGTCGGCAACCAGACCCGCGTCAAGGTGGTCAAGAACAAGCTGGCGCCGCCGTTCAAGCAGGTCGAGTTCGACATCATGTACGGCGAGGGTGTCTCGAAGACCGGCGAGCTGATCGATCTCGGCGTCAAGGCGGGCGTGGTCGAGAAGTCCGGCGCCTGGTTCTCCTACAATTCGCAGCGCCTCGGCCAGGGGCGCGAGAACGCCAAGCAGTTCCTCCGCGACAATCCCGACACCGCGCAGGAGATCGAGCTGGCGCTCCGCCAGAACGCCGGCCTGATCGCCGAGCGCTTCCTTGAGAACGGCGGCCCGGGCGAGCAGGATGGCGGCGACGTCGACGAGGCCTCCGGCATGTAGGCGAGGGCTCGTCCGTCGGGCAGAAAGAAGGCCGCCGGGTTTGCCGGCGGCCTTTCCCGTTCCAAGAGCGCGCAAGAGAAGGAACTTTGCCGCCTTTCCGCGACAAAGGAGGCGATAGAAGCGATAGCGGCCGTCGCCTTTCTGGACAGCCGCATGGGGCAAGGCTAAAAGCCTGTCCTGCAATTCCTTCATTTCTCGCGGGGCCGCGCGGCTCCATCTCAAAAGGCTTACGGCATGAGCGGCGTCAACGAGATACGGTCGGCTTTCCTCGACTACTTCGCCCGGCACGGGCACGAGCCCGTGGCCTCCAGCCCGCTCGTGCCGCGCAACGACCCGACGCTGATGTTCACCAACGCCGGCATGGTGCAGTTCAAGAACGTCTTCACCGGGCTCGAGCAGCGGCCCTACAGCCGCGCCGCCACCGCGCAGAAATGCGTGCGCGCCGGCGGCAAGCACAACGACCTCGACAATGTCGGCTACACCGCGCGCCACCACACCTTCTTCGAGATGCTGGGCAACTTCTCGTTCGGCGACTACTTCAAGGACGTCGCCATCGAGCTGGCCTGGAACCTGATAACGAAGGAGTTCGGGCTGGCGAAGGATCGCCTGCTCGTCACCGTCTACCACACCGACGACGAGGCGGCCGGCCACTGGAAGAAGATCGCCGGCCTTTCCGACGACCGCATCATCCGCATCCCGACCAGCGACAACTTCTGGGCGATGCGCGACACCGGCCCGTGCGGTCCCTGCTCGGAGATCTTCTACGACCACGGCGAGGGCATTCCCGGCGGCCCTCCCGGCAGCCCGGACGAGGACGGCGACCGGTTCATCGAGATCTGGAACCTGGTCTTCATGCAGTACGAGCAGCTGACCAAGGACCAGCGGATAGACCTGCCGCGCCCGTCGATCGATACCGGCATGGGGCTGGAGCGCATCGCGGCCGTCCTGCAGGGCGAGCACGACAACTACGACATCGACCTGTTCAAGGCGCTGATCCGCGCCTCGGTCGAGGCGACAGGCGTGCCGGCCGAGGGCAAGAGCCGGGCGAGCCACCGCGTCATCGCCGACCATCTGCGCGCGTCCTCCTTCCTGATCGCCGACGGCGTCCTGCCGTCCAACGAGGGCAGGGGCTACGTGCTGCGCCGCATCATGCGCCGTGCCATGCGCCATGCGCAGCTTCTCGGCGCGGCCGAGCCGCTGATGTGGCGCCTCGTGCCTGCACTGGTGCGCGAGATGGGGCGCGCCTATCCGGAGCTCGTCCGCGGCGAGGCGCTGATAACCGAGACGCTCAGGCTCGAGGAGACCCGCTTCCGCAAGCCGCTGGCGCGCGGCCTCGGCCTCCTGTCCGACGCGACCGAGGGCATGGGCGAGGGCGATCGCCTCGACGGCGAAACCGCCTTCAAGCTCTACGACACTTACGGGTTCCCGCTCGACCTGACGCAGGACGCGCTGCGCCAGCGCGGCATCTCCGTCGACGTCGACGGCTTCGGCACCGCCATGGAGCGCCAGAAGGCGGAAGCCCGCGCGAGCTGGTCGGGCTCGGGCGAGGCCGCCACCGAGACCGTCTGGTTCGGCGTGCGCGACCGGGTCGGCGCGACCGAGTTCCTCGGCTACGAGACCGAGGCGGCCGAGGGCGTCGTCACGGCGCTGGTGAAGGACGGGGCCGAGGTCGGTTCCGCGGCCGAGGGCGAGACCGTCGCGGTCGTCGTCAACCAGACCCCCTTCTACGGCGAGTCCGGCGGCCCGGTCGGCGACACGGGCACCATCAAGGGCGATGGCTTCATGATCGCGGTGTCGGACACGCAGAAGAAGGGCGAGGGCGTCTTCGTCCATCTCGGCAGGGTCGCGTCCGGCACGGTTACGGTCGGCACACAGGTCGAGCTCAAGGTCGATGCCCCGCGCCGCGCGGCGATCCGGGCGAACCACTCGGCCACGCATCTTCTCCACGAGGCGCTGCGCGAGGTCCTGGGCACGCATGTCGCGCAGAAGGGCTCGCTCGTCGCTCCCGAAAGGCTGCGCTTCGACTTCTCGCATCCGAAGCCGATCGCGGCGGAGGAGCTCGAGCGGATCGAACGTTTCGCCAACGAGATCGTGCGCCAGAACGAGAAGGTGACCACCCGCCTGATGGCGGTCGACGACGCCATCGCCGAGGGCGCGATGGCGCTGTTCGGCGAGAAGTACGGCGACGAGGTGCGCGTGGTGCGCATGGGAACCGCGCTGCACGGCGACAAGGCCGGCAGGCCGTATTCGGTCGAGCTGTGCGGCGGCACCCATGTCGGCGCGACCGGCGACATCGGCCTCGTCCGCGTCGTCTCGGAAGGCGCGGTCGCTGCCGGCGTGCGCCGCGTCGAGGCGCTGACGGGCGAGGCGGCGCTTCGCCATCTCGACGAGCAGGATCGCCGGCTGAAGGCCGCGGCCGCGGCGCTCAAGGTGTCGCCGGGCGAGGTCGTCTCCCGCCTCGAGACGGTGCTCGACGAGCGCCGCAAGCTCGAGCGCGAGCTGGCCGATGCCCGCCGGAAGCTGGCGCTCGGCGGCGGCGCGGCCGCATCCGAGGGCGGCGCCGGCGAAAGCGAGAATGTAGGCGGGGTCGGCTTCATCGGCCGCGTCGTCGCCGGAATCCCGCCGAAGGACCTGAAGGCGCTGGCCGACGCCGGCAAGACGTCGCTCGGTTCTGGTG
>JAEZXF010000543.1 GCA_023419995.1 Pseudomonadota bacterium
GCCGGGATGCGGTCGAGGAGATCCTCGACATAGGCGATGCGCTTCGCCACCGGGAAATTGAGCAGCGGCACGCCGGAGATGACCGAATCGAACACGGTGCCGCGCTTGTCGCCCAGCGTCTCGTCGAGGTCGAACGCGTCGCCCTGGATGATGTTGACGCCGGGATAGTCGCGGCGGAGGTGGCGCACGAAGTCCTCGGAATACTCGATCGACCACAGGTCCTCGGGCCTGATGCCGGCCTGGAGGATCGCCTTGGTGATGACGCCGGTCCCGGGCCCGAGTTCGAGCACGGGAAGGCCGGACGAGGGATCGACCACGGAGGCCATCCTGCGCGCGGTGACGCCGCTCGTCGGCACGATGGAGCCCACGGCGCGCGGCTTGTCGATCCACCCCTTGAAGAACCGCAATTCCTCGTCGAAGCGTCGCGCAAGCGACTCGCGCAGCTTGTGATGGGCCATGGGATGTCGTCTCCCGAACAGGAAAGGGCGCATTCCCCAAAGTAAGGAGGGCGGCCCCCGATGCAAGGGCCGCGCCGCCAAAATGCGCAGGGCGCGGCCGCCGTCCCCGATAATTTCCGCGGCGGCTACTCGCCGAACGAGTCGAAGAAGTCCTTCATGCGCGAGAAGAAGCCCGTCGACTGCGGGTTGTTCTCCTTGGAGGAGATCTTCTCGAACTCCTCCAGAAGCTCGCGCTGGCGGCGCGTCAGGTTCTGCGGCGTCTCGATGGCGACCTGGATGTAGAGGTCGCCGACCGAGGGCTGGCGCAGCACCGGCATGCCCTTGCCGCGCAGGCGGAACTGCTTGCCGTTCTGGGTGCCTTCGGGGACCTTGACCCGCGTCTGCGAGCCGTCGAGCGTCGTCACCTCGAACGAGCCGCCGAGCGCGGCGGTCGTCATCGAGATCGGCGCCTTGCAGAACAGGTCGGCGCCGTCGCGCTGGAACAGCTCGTGCGGCTTCAGCGACAGGAAGATGTAGAGGTCGCCGGCCGGGCCGCCGCGATAGCCGGCCTCGCCCTCGCCGGCGAGCCGGATGCGGGTGCCGTCCTCGATGCCGGCCGGGATGTTGACCGAGAGGGAGCGCTCCTCGGTGACGCGGCCCTGGCCGCCGCACTTGCCGCACGGGTCCTTGATGGTCTGGCCGCGGCCCTGGCACTGCGGGCAGGTGCGCTCGATGGAAAAGAAGCCCTGCGCGGCGCGCACCCGGCCCGAGCCGGAGCACATGGCGCAGGTGACCGGCTGGGTGCCGGGCTTGGCGCCGGTGCCCGAGCATTCGTCGCAGGAGATCGAGGCCGGGACGTGGATCTGCGCCGTCTTGCCGGCGAAGGCCTCCTCGAGCGTGATCTCCATGTTGTAGCGCAGGTCGGCCCCGCGCTCGCGCCCGCCGGAGGAGCGGCCGCGCCGCCCCATCATCTCGCCGAAGATGTCCTCGAAGATGTCGGCGAAGCCGCCGCCGCCGGCGAAGCCCTGGCCGCCGCCGGCGCCGTTCTCGAACGCGGCATGGCCGAAGCGGTCGTAGGCGGCGCGCTTCTGCGGATCCTTGAGGCACTCGTAGGCCTCGTTGATCTCCTTGAACTTGTGCTCGCAGGCTTCGTCGCCGGGGTTGCGGTCGGGATGGAACTGCATGGCGAGCTTGCGGAACGCGCTCTTGAGCTCCTTCTCGTCCGCTCCCCGTGCGACGCCGAGCGTCTCGTAGAAATCAGCCTTCATGATCTTCCCTGGGCGGTCCACCTCGGTTCAGGCACCGTTGGACGATTTAGTGAGCCTTGGCGCGATATGCCATAGCCGGCAACGCCGGATGCAGGCCTTCTGCCGCCGAAAGGGCCCCGATAAGGAAAAACCCGGCGCGAGGCCGGGTTCTCCCGAAGTTCCAGGACTGGTCAGGCGGACTTCTTCTTGTCGCCGTCGTCGTCGATTTCCTCGAAGTCGGCATCGACCACGTCGTCGCCCGAGCCGCCGTCGGCCTTGGCGTCGGCCTCGCCGGCTTCCGCCTGGCTGGCCTCGTACATGGCCTGGCCCAGCTTCATCGAGGCCTCGGCGAGCGCGTTCGACTTCGCCTTGATCTCCTCGACGTCGTCGCCCTCGGCCGCCGACTTCAGCGCGGCGAGCGCATCCTCGATCGCCTTGCGGTCATCGGCCGAGACCTTGTCGCCGTAGTCCTTCAGCGACTTCTCCGCCGAATGGGCGAGCGCCTCGGCCTGGTTGCGGGCCTCGACCAGCTCGCGCCGCTTCTTGTCCTCGGTCGCGTGCGATTCGGCGTCCTTGACCATCTTCTCGATGTCAGCGTCCGACAGGCCGCCCGACGCCTGGATGCGGATCTGGTGCTCCTTGCCGGTGCCCTTGTCCTTGGCCGAGACGTTGACGATGCCGTTGGCGTCGATGTCGAAGGTGACCTCGATCTGCGGCACGCCGCGCGGTGCGGGCGGGATGCCGACGAGATCGAACTGGCCGAGCATCTTGTTGTCGGCCGCCATCTCGCGCTCGCCCTGGAAGACGCGGATCGTCACGGCCGACTGCGAATCCTCGGCCGTCGAGAACACCTGGCTCTTCTTGGTCGGGATCGTGGTGTTGCGCTCGATCAGGCGGGTCAACACGCCGCCCAGCGTCTCGATGCCCAGCGACAGCGGCGTCACGTCGAGCAGCAGCACGTCCTTGACGTCGCCCTGCAGCACGCCGGCCTGGATGGCTGCGCCCATGGCGACGACCTCGTCGGGGTTGACGCCCTTGTGCGGCTCCTTGCCGAAGAACTGCTTCACGACCTCATGCACCTTGGGCATGCGGGTCATGCCGCCGACCAGCACCACCTCGTCGATCTCGCCCGCCTTGAGGCCGGCATCCTTGAGCGCCGCCTTGCACGGCTCGATCGTGCGCTGGACGAGGTCGTCGACCAGCTGCTCGAACTTGGCGCGCGTCAGCTTCATCGTCAGGTGCTTCGGCCCGGTGGCGTCGGCGGTGATGAAGGGCAGGTTGATCTCGGTCTGCGAGGCGGACGACAGCTCGATCTTGGCCTTCTCGGCCGCTTCCTTCAGGCGCTGGAGCGCGAGCTTGTCGGTCTTGAGGTCGATGCCCTGCTCCTTCTTGAACTCCGCCGCCAGGTACTCGACCAGGCGCATGTCGAAGTCCTCGCCGCCGAGGAAGGTGTCGCCGTTGGTCGACTTCACCTCGAACACGCCGTCGCCGATCTCCAGCACGGAGATGTCGAAGGTGCCGCCGCCGAGGTCGTAGACGGCGATGGTCTTGCCCTCGCGCTTGTCGAGGCCGTAGGCCAGCGCGGCCGCGGTCGGCTCGTTGATGATGCGCAGCACCTCGAGGCCGGCGATCTTGCCGGCGTCCTTGGTGGCCTGGCGCTGGGCGTCGTTGAAGTAGGCCGGAACGGTGATGACCGCCTTCTCGACCTTCTCGCCAATGTAGGCTTCCGCCGTCTCCTTCATCTTCTGCAGGATCATGGCCGAGATCTGGCTGGGCGACTGCTTCTTGCCGCCGGCGTCGACCCAGGCGTCGCCGTTGTCGCCCTTGACGATCTTGTAGGGAACAAGGCCCTTGTCCTTGTCGGTGACCGGGTCGTCGTAGCGGCGGCCGATCAGGCGCTTGATGGCGAAGAGGGTATTCTCGGGGTTGGTCACCGCCTGGCGCTTGGCAGGCTGGCCGACGAGGCGCTCGCCGTCGTCGGTGAAGGCGACCATGGACGGCGTCGTGCGCGCGCCCTCGGCATTCTCGATGACCTTCGCGTCCTTGCCGTCCATCACGGCGACGCAGGAATTGGTCGTACCAAGGTCGATACCGATCACTTTGGCCATGTTCATTCTCTCCTTCTGGCAGGCCGTCTAGGACCCATTAAGGCGTTCCTGGCGACGGCCCCTGACTTCTCGATCTGGCCGCACGGCCGGCCGGTCAGGCCGGGGTGCAGCTTCGGCGCGTATATAAGAAGCACGGTTTTGCCGTGCAAGCCGGGCGTGCGGCGAATCGAACGAAACGCACCATGAGACACTTCGCCGGCTGTGCGCCGCGGCCGGGCGATGCTATTTCCGCCTCCGCCCCACCCAACCGGAGCATTTCCCATGCAGCGCTTCCTGATCTCCATCGCCGGCCTTCTCGGCGCGGCGGGCGTCGCCCTCCTCGCGACCGCGGCCCATGCCGGCGGCGACAACCTCGGCACGGCCGCCGCCTTCCTGCTCGCCCATGCGCCGGCGCTGCTGGCGCTCGGCCTCGCCGGCAGCGGTCGCGGCCTCGCCGTCGCCTCGGCGCTGCTCGTCGCCGGGATCCTGCTGTTCTCCGGCGACCTCGTGATGCGGGACGTCCTCGGCACGCGGCTGTTCCCGATGGCCGCGCCGACCGGCGGCACGCTCACCATCGCGGGCTGGCTCGCCGTCGCCGCCTCGGCGCTCCTGCCGCGCCGGACCTGAACGGATTTCGGGGCGCGCGAGGGCCTCAGGGCTTCTCGACGCGCGCGACCTGGAAGGTGTGCTGGCCCGCGCCCGCGCCGACCGAGACGTATTCGCCGGTGACGAAGCGTTCCTCGCCGAAGCGGAATCCGATCTCGTCGTCGCTGTCGCCCTCGGCATAGTCGAAGTACCACTGGCCGCCGGGCTTGCGGCGCAGGCGGCCGATGCGGTCGTCGGCGCCGGCCTTGAAGTGGCGCACGCGGCAATGTTCCTGGTGGGCCTTCCACTCGGCCGCGTCGAGGCGGCCTTCCCCGTCGAGCGGCACCAGCAGATCGTAGCCCTCCTCCCGGTCCCCGGACGGATGCCCCTTCTCGCGGGCGAGGAGCAGCCGCACATGGCGGAACTTGGGTGTCAGATCCTTGAGTTCGGTCATCGGTATCTCCCTCGATCGCTTCCCTATAGCGAAGGCTTTCGCGCCATCCTTGACAAAGATCAATGTTCTTTGCCGCTCCCGGCCTATGCTTCATCATAAGCATTGGCTTTGCCACTCCCTCCAAGGCGTCAGGAGCACAAGATGACAAGCCGGATCGCGCCTACCCCGCATTTTCCGACCAGCTTCGCAAACTGGCCGGACGCGCGCGCCCACGAGGACGCGCTGAAACTCGCCTCCTTCGTCGCCCGCGGCCAGGCCGAGGCGCTGAAGACGGCCCTGCGCTGGCAGGTCGGATATCTCTCGTTCCTGGTGCGCCGGGGCGAGGAAACCGTCAAGCTTCTCGACGACCTCGTCGCCGACGAGGAGTTCACCGATGCGTTCGACATCGTCTGCACCTACATGCAGAATGCGGCGATGGACTGCGCGACGGAAGCGGGACGGATGGCCTCCGTCGGCTCCGGCATGGCCCAGGAAGCGGCCGCGCTGCTGCGCGAGCGCGCCGACGCGCTCGCCGAGGACATGGCCGCCAGCACCGTCGCCGCCTGAAAAGCGGAGCCCGGAGGAAAGAAGCATGCCCAGAATACGCGCGGCCGCCGCGCTGCTGCTCGCCTTGGCCGTGCCGGCCGGCGCGCAGGAGGAGGACCCTGTCATCGCCTACGGCAAGGCGCTGGTGGAAGCCAACTGCGCCGCCTGCCACGGCGTCGGCGCGGCCGACGCGAGCCATCATCCCGAGGCGCCGCCCTTCCGCACCCTGTGGGAACGCTACCCGATCGACGCGCTGGAGGAATCCTTCGTCGAGGGCATCGCCACCGGCCATCCCGACATGCCGCAGTTCACGGCGACGCCCGAGCAGCTCGGCGCCATCCTCGACTACATCGCCAGCCTTCAGCCCTGAAGGCGGCACCCACCCAGGACCGCAGGAGATTTCCCTTGAAGATCGAGGCCTTTCTTCCTCTCGTCACCTACACCGACCCCAACGCCGACGCGATCGCCGCGAACGCGGTGGCCGTGGCCGCGCATCTCGGCGCCGACCTCAACGCGCTCGCCGTCAACGTCGCGATCCCGCAGGTCTCGAACGCGCTGTCGCGCTT